>DKMV01000195.1 GCA_002469605.1 Leclercia sp. UBA7405 | reverse complement strand
ATCTTCGGATTGGCCGCCAGCAGGGAGGTCATCACCTCCAGGCCACCTTCACGGCTGCCTTTGGCGTTCTGGTTCCTGGAGAGCACCTTGATATCCGGATCACGCTTGAACTCGGTCTGGCAGCCCTCCACCCGGTTTTGCACCGCGGAGACCGGCGGCCCGTTGATGATCACCACGTTGCCTTTGCCCTTCAGGCGATCGGTAATGTATTTACAGGCCATCTCACCCGCCTGGGTGTTGTCGGACGTGATGGTCGCATCGGCCCCTTCTGCCGCTACGTCAACCGCCACCACCACGATCCCGGCCTCTTTCGCGCGCTTCACCGCCGGGCCGATACCTTTCGAATCGGCGGCGTTAAGAATGATCATGTCGACTTTGGCGGCGATAAAGTTATCAATCTGCGACACCTGCTGGCCGAGGTCATAGCCGCTGGAGACCAGCGTCACTTTAACGTTATCCCCCGCCAGCTTGCGCGCTTCCAGCTCCGCCCCTTTGGTGATCTGCACAAAGAACGGGTTAGCCAGATCGCCCACCGTCACGCCGATGGATTTCAGCTCTTTGGCCTGAATAAACGGGCTTGCGGCAAGCAGTGCGCCGGCGCAGAGCGCGGTAACTAATGGCTTTAATCTCATGCTCTTATTCCTCGAAGTAAGATGTTGTTGTTATGCACTTTGATGGTGTCGGGTACGGTATTTGTCGATCAGCACCGCAATGATGATCACCGCCCCTTTGATCACCAGCTGCCAGAAATAGGAGACGCCCATCAGGGTCATGCCGTTGTTGAGGGTGGCGATGATTAGCGCTCCCACCAGGGTGCCGGTGATGGTGCCTATCCCCCCTACAAAGCTGGTGCCGCCGAGGATCACCGCGGCGATTGCGTCCAGCTCATAGCCGGTGCCGAGGTTGCCGTTAGCGCTGTAGAGCCTTGATGCGCTCATCACCCCGCCGAGGCCCGAGAGCAGGCCGCTCATGCCGTAGACAAACAGCAGCACCATCCAGACCTTAATGCCCGTCAGGCGCGCGGCCTGCATATTGCCGCCCACCGCATAGATGTGAACCCCAAGGGTGGTGCGGCGCAAAATAAACCAGCAGACCACTATCGTCGCCAGAGCGATCACCACCAGCCAGGGCACCGGGCCGAGGTAGTTATTGCCGATCCACTCAAAGTTGATGCTGGAGTTGATAACCGTGGTGCCATCCGCCAGCAGGTAGGCCGCCCCGCGCAGCGCCGTATAGGTGCCGAGGGTGACGATAAAGGGCGGTAGTCCGGCAAAGGCCACCAGCGCGCCGTTAAACATCCCCAGCACCAGCCCGAGCATCAGCGCCGCCGGTACCGACAGCATAGAAAGCTCGGGCATCAGCGACACCACCATCGCCGCTACCGCCGTGGTGCCGAGTATCGATCCCACCGACAGGTCGATGCCGCCGGTCAAAATAATGAAGGTCATTCCCGCCGCCAGCACGATGTTGATCGAGGCCTGGCGGGTAATGTTTAGCAGGTTGCTTTCGGTAAAGAAGTTCGGCGCAATAAAGCCAAATACCGCCACGATCAGGATAAGAATGGGCAGGATGCCGATGGTTTGCATCAGATCGCCCATCAGCATTTTTTTGGCAGAGGCCGATTTGGCCGCCTGTTGCGGCGTGTTAGCGTGGGTCATGGTTTTACCGCCTGGTGATGTGTGTCGTTAACGCCGGTTGCCAGCGTCATAATGGTTTCCTGGGAGATCTCACCCCTATGGAGCTCCCCGGCAATGCTGCCTTCGCGCATTACGTACACGCGATCGCTCATGCCGACCACTTCCGGCAGCTCGCTGGAGATCATCAGGATCGCCACCCCCTTGCGCGCCATCTGGTTCATGATCCGGTAGATCTCGCTCTTGGCCCCGACGTCCACCCCTCGGGTCGGTTCGTCGAGGATCAGAATGCGCGGGCCAATCGCCACCCAGCGGGAGATGAGCAGCTTCTGCTGATTTCCGCCGGAGAGGCCGCCTGCCCGCACCTGGGAGTGGGGCACGCGAATATTGAGCAGGGCGATGGCGTCGTCCGAAATCGACCGGGCCTTTTTGCGGTTCAGCCAGCCCCAGCTGGCGTCGCGCTCCAGCGTCGCCATGGTGATGTTCTCCTGCGCCGCCAGCTCTAAAAACAGCCCCTGCTCTTTGCGGTTCTCGGTTAAAAAGCCGATCCCGTGCTCGATGGCTGCCCGGGGGGAGTGGATCACCACCGGCTCGCCGTCCACTTCAATCATGCCGCCGGTGGCCTTGCGTACCCCGAAGATCAGCTGCGCCAGTTCAGAACGTCCGGCCCCCACCAGCCCGGCCAGGCCGACGATCTCCCCGGAGCGCACCAGCAGGCTGCAGGGCTGCACTTTGCTGCCGTCGGTGAGGTGATGGACATTGAGACGTGGGCTGCCGAGAGGAATGTCATGCTCTTTGTTAAAGAGATCGCTGAGGGGACGGCCTACCATCATGCGCACCAGCTCAGGGGCATTAAGCTTGTCGCGGGTGAGGCTGCCGACGTACTGCCCGTCGCGCAGGACGCTGACGCGGTCGGAGAGTTCATACACCTCCGCCATACGGTGGCTGATGTAGATGATCGCCATCCCCTCGTCGCGCAGGCGCAAAATTAGCTCAAACAGGCGCTGGGTCTCCCGGGAGGAGAGGGCGGCAGTGGGTTCATCCATCACCAGAATGCGGCTGTTACGGTGCAGGGCGCGAGCAATCTCTACCTGCTGCTGCTCGGCGATGGTCAGCTTCATCACCAGATCGGTGGCGCTGAAGTGGGCACCAAGGCGGTCGACAACCGCCTGCGCCTGGGCGGCCATCTCTTTGCGCTGCACCAGCCCGCCGCGCGACAGCTCGCTGCCCAGAAAGATATTTTCCGCCACCGTCAGGTTCGGGGCGAGCTGCATCTCCTGATAAATCAGGGTGATACCTGCTGAAAGCGCATCCTTTGGCCCCCTGATGGTAAAGGGCTTCCCCTCAATCAGGATCTCCCCGCTGGTGGCGGTGTAAGCCCCGGCGAGGATCTTCATCAGGGTGCTTTTACCCGCGCCGTTTTCACCCATCAGGGCGTGGATTTCACCGGGGAAGACCGTCAGATCCACCCCCTTGAGCGCAGAGAAGTTGCCAAAAGTTTTGGCAATATTGCGCATCTCTAAAACCGGGGTTCTGCCCATCGCGGCTCTCCTTACGTCAGATATCCGCACTTCATCACACCCCGGTAAATGCAAAATGTCAGAAGCTGTTCATATTTGTCATAGTTATGAATAGTTAATGGAGATCACAGTTAACGCTCGTTATTACCCCTCACCCCGGCCCTCTCCCCAAAGGGGAGAGGGTGTAAACGTCCCCTCTCCCCTTTGGGGAGAGGGTTAGGGTGAGGGGGCATCAAACCGCACAGGAGCTAACATGCCCTCTCGCCGCCCCTCTTTTTTTACCAGCGCCCGCGGCCGTCTGCTGTCGTTTAACCTGCTGGTGGTGGCGGTCACGCTGATGGTGAGCGGCGTGGCGGTGCTTGGATTTCGCCACGCCAGCCGGATCCAGGAGCAGGTGCAGCAGCAGACGCTGGACGACATGACCGGCAGCATGAACCTTGCGCGGGAGACGGCCAACGTGGCCACCTCGGCGGTGCGTTTATCTCAGGTGGTGGGCGCGCTGGAGTATAAAAGCGAGGCGGAGCGGCTCAGGCAGACGCAAACCTCGCTGCGCCACTCCCTGGATCAGCTGGCCGGTGCGCCGCTGGCCCGGCAGGAGCCGGCGCTGGTGGCGCGCATTATCCAGCGCAGCAATGAATTGCAGCAAAGCGTCACCGGCATGCTCAAGCGCGGGCAGCGCCGCCATCTGGAGCGCAACATGCTGTTAAGCGCCCTGTATCAAAACCAGAGCTACCTGCGCCATCTGCAGGCTATTAATCGCCGCACCGGCAGTAACGTGCCCCCGGCAGCGCTGCTTGGCGAAATGGACAGGCTGCTGACGGCGGCGATAGGCACTTCGTCGCCGCGCGCTACCATCCGGCAGCTGGACGAGCTGGTGGCATTGCTGCCGCGCGCCGCAAACCAGCCGGCGGTCAATTTTGTGCTGCCGGATTTCAACGCCGGGTTGCGCGAACTGGCGCCGCTATCACAGCGGCTGGAGGAGAGCGATCTCGCTATCGGCTGGTATATGTTTCATATCAAGGCGCTGGTGGCGATCCTCAACAGCGATATCAATCAGTACGTGGAGCAGGTGGCGGCCGCCTCCGGGCTGCGTACCGCCCAGAGCCACCATGAGCTGCGCTCTATCAGCCTGTTTATCTCTGTGTTTGCCCTGCTGGCGCTGGTGATCACCGGCTTTGCCGGCTGGTATATCTACCGCAATCTCGGCTCCAGCCTGACGGCCATCTCCCGCTCCATGACGCGGCTGGCCCACGGCGAGCAGGAGGTCTCCGTCCCCGGGCTGCAACGCCGGGATGAGCTGGGCGAGCTGGCGCGCTCGTTTAGCGTTTTTGCCCGTAATACCGCCTCCCTTGAACACACCACCCGGCTGCTGAAGGAGAAAACCGGCCAGATGGAGCTCGACCGTATCGAACGTCAGGGGCTGGAGGAGGCGCTGCTCCATAGCCAGAAGATGAAGGCGGTCGGGCAGCTGACGGGCGGCCTGGCGCACGATTTTAACAACCTGCTGGCGGTGATTATCGGCAGCCTTGAGCTTATCGACCCGGCGTCCCCGGACGCCTCGCGAGTGAGCCGCGCCCTGAAAGCCGCCGAGCGCGGGGCGCTCCTCACCCAGCGGCTGCTGGCCTTTTCCCGCAAGCAGTCGCTGCGTCCCAATGCGGTAGAGATGAAGCCGCTGCTGGAGAACCTGGGCGAGCTGATGCGCCACTCGCTCCCCGCCACCCTCCGCCTGGATATTGAGGCGCAGCAGCCCGCCTGGCCCGCGTGGATCGACGTCAGCCAGCTGGAGAACGCCATTATCAACCTGGTGATGAACGCCCGGGATGCCATGGAGGGGCGGAGCGGGGCGATCAAAATCCGTACCTGGAACCAGCGCGTTACCCGCAGCGACGGGCGCAGGCAGGATATGGTGGCGCTGGAGGTTAGCGATCGCGGCTGCGGCATGTCCCAGGCGGTGAAATCCCGCGTTTTTGAGCCGTTTTTCACCACCCGACAGACCGGCAGCGGCAGCGGGCTGGGGCTGTCGATGGTCTATGGCTTTGTGCGCCAGTCCGGCGGACGGGTGGAGCTCGAGAGCGCCCCCGGGCAGGGAACCACCGTACGGCTGCAGCTGCCGCGTTCCTTGCAGCCGGCGGTTGCCCAGCCAGAAGCCCGGATAACCGATGAGGCGCTGCAAAGCGACCGGCTGGTGCTGGTGCTGGAGGATGAAGCCGACGTGCGCCAGACTCTGTGCGAGCAGCTGCACCAGCTGGGCTACCTGACGCTGGAGGCGGAAAGCGGGCAGCAGGCGCTGGCGATGCTCGCCGCATCCCCGGATATTGAGCTTTTTATCAGCGATTTAATGCTGCCTGGTGCCTTAAGCGGTGCGGAGGTCATTCATCAGGTTCGGGCACGGTTCCCGGCGCTGCCGGTACTGCTGATAAGCGGCCAGGATCTGCGCCCGGCGCACAACCCGCAGCTGCCGGAGGTGGAGCTGCTGCGTAAGCCCTTTACCCGTGCCCAGCTGGCACAGGCGCTGCGTGCCGCCTGCAGAATTTGAGATTCCTCCGCTACTCGCTCTATCCGCCCTTGATTACCGTAAGGCCAGCTCCCCCTGCGAGACTGGCCTTATGAAAAAATACTCTACCGCCCTTTTCGTTACGCTGATGGCGTTAACCGGCCCGCTGGCCCATGCCGATATCGTTGACGAGGCGATCGGCAATATTCAGCAGGCTATCAACGATGCCTATAACCCCGACAGCAGCCGCCGCAGCGATGACGATGATGACCGTTATGATGAGCGTCGGCAAAGCGATAGCCGGCAGTATGACGATCGTCGCAGACAGCTTGAGGACCGGCGCCGCCAGCTGGATGACCGTCAGCGCCAGCTTGATGAAGACCGGCGTCGTCTGGAAGATGATGAGCGCCGGTTAGAGGAAGATTACGATCGGCGGTAGGGTGCGGCCTGATGCCCTCACCCCAACCCTCTCCCACAGGGAGAGGGAGCAAACACTAAAAAGGCAACTGCGTTGCCTTTTACTTTTACCTTGCCCTCACCCCAACCCTCTCCCACAGGGAGAGGGAGCAAACACTAAAAAGGCAACTGCGTTGCCTTTTGCTTTTACCTTGACCTCACCCCAACCCTCTCCCACGGGGAGAGGGAGAAAATCTAATCCAGCGCCAGCACCATTCCGTCATACCCCGCCTCAAACCCCTCCGGCAGCGGGTTATCCATCATCCAGACGTCAAGCTCGTGGCTGATGTGGGTGAGGATCACCTGCGGACAGCCAATCACCTCGTTGAGGGCGATAACCGTGTTTACATCGCAGTGGTTGCGCGGCGTCGTTTCCTGCGGCGGATGGCTACAGTCGATCACCATCGCCTGCGGCTGATTATTGAGGAGAAACTTGAGGGTTTTTTCCGGCAGGCCGGCGGTATCCGCAAGCCAGGCCACCCGGCTGTGGGCGGACTCCAGCAGATAGCCGAAGGTGAGCTTTGAGTGGTTGAGCGGCAGCGGCGTGACCCGTAATCCCTGTAACTCAAAGACCACGAAGGGCTCCAGCCCGGGCCTGAAGTCGAGAAGGCCCGGATGTTTAAAGAGATCGTCGCAGCCCAGCTCGTCCGGCGGGCCATACACCGGGATCGTTGTTCCCACACCCCAGCGCAGGGGGAACAGTCCCTGCACATGGTCCATATGGTAATGGGTTAATAAAAACTGCTGAAAACTGCCCGCGGGCCAGTCGTCCATCAGGTGCGGAATACCCGCGTCCAGCAGCGTCACCGCGTCGTTAAATTTCACCACCGCGCTGCAGGGGCGGCGGCGATACCCCTCCTGCAGGCGGGCCCGGCGACAGGCCGCGCAGTCGCAGCCAAACGCCGGCACCTGCTGGGCGCCGCCCGTTCCCGTTAACCTGATTGTCAGACTCATCACGCACCTCTACAGCGGTTTAGTGAAGCGAAAATGGCTCTGGGTGTAACCTTCACGAAGATAAAAACGGTGGGCGTCCACGCGCTTCACGCTGGTGGAGAGCTCCGTCAGTTCGGCCCCGGCGGCGCGCGCCACCGCTTCTGCCCAGGCCAGCAGCTGGCTGCCAACCTTCATGCCCCGCGCCTGCGGCATCACTACCAGCTCCTGGATCTCGCCAATCCACCTGGCATGGTGCAGGTGAAACTGCATATGCAGGCCGATCAGGCCGACGATCTCCCCCTCCAGCCCGGCCAGCTGATAGCGCATATTGTGATCCTGCAGGTTGGCCAGATAACCGGCGTGAAAGGCGGGATAATCCAGCTCTGCCTGCTTGAGCTCGCAGATCAGGGTGTAGACAAGCGGCGCATCGTCGGCGGTAGCCGGGCGAAGCTGAAGGTCAGGCATGTTGTTTCTCCCTCTGACGGATAAGCGATAAAAAGGTATCGACTGACTGTAGCAAACTTCCGTCGTTATTGAGGAGATGGCAGTCGGAGGGGGTATAGCTCGCCGCCCGCGCCAGACGCTGTTCTATCTCCCGCGCCGTCTCGCGCCCGCGCTGTTGCAGGCGCGTGCGCAGCACCTCCGGCGACACGTGCAGGCAGACGGGCAACAGCGCGCCGGCATAGCGCGCCCGCGCCTGGGGCAGATGCGCCCGGGAGCCGTTTACCAGCACGTCGAACCCGGCGTGCAGCCAGAGATCGATCTCAATGCCCACCCCATAGTAAAAGCCGTTCGCATGCCAGCTCAGCGCCAGCAGGTTCTGCCCGGCGCGGGTAAAAAACTCCTGCTCGCTCAGGGCGATATGATTTTCGCAACCGGCGTTGGCCGGGCGGGTGATATAACGGTGCGCCACCAGCAGCTGCGAATGCTCCTGCTGGCGCAGGGCAGAGAGCAGGCTGTCTTTGCCGGAGCCCGACGGCCCCATCAACCAGATTAATCGTCCCATCAAAACACCCTCTTTCCCTGACGCCAGACATGATCGATATGGATGTGCTCGCCTTTGCGATGCGCCAGCACCAGATCCGCCCGCTTGCCCTCGGCAATCTCCCCGCGATCCTGCAAATTCAGCGCCCGGGCCGGGTTCTTCGTCACCAGACGGATAGCCTGGGGCAGCGTAAAGCCGTTGCCTTCGTCGTCCGCCACGCGAAACGCCGCGTCCAGCAGGCTGGCGGGGTAGTAATCGGAGGAGAGAATATCCAGCAGGCCGAGGGCCGCGAGCGAGCTTGCCGCCACGTTACCGGAGTGCGAGCCGCCGCGCACGATGTTAGGCGCCCCCATCAGCACGCTCATTCCATGCTGGCGAGAGGCTTCTGCGGCGGCAAAGGTGGTGGGAAATTCGGCGATCGTGCTGCCAAGCTGGTGTGATTCATACACGTGGTCGTGGGTGGCGTCATCGTGGCTGGCGAGCGCGATATGGCGATCCCGGCACAGGGCGGCAATGGCGAGACGGTTGGGCTGCGACCAGGTGGCCGCAAGCGCCAGCTGCTCTTCTTCGTAGCGCGCCATCTCCTCATCGTTGAGGGAGTATTTGCCCTGATAATATTCGCGGTACTTCTCAATGTTGGCGAACTGGCGCTGCCCCGGCGAGTGGTCCATCAGCGACACCAGCGACACCGGCTCGCGGTTTACCAGCTTTTCAAACAGCGGCAGGGTGGTGTGGTGGGGCAGCTCGCAGCGCAGGTGCAGGCGGTGCTCGGCGCGGTTGAGGCCGCGCTTTTGCGTCTCTTCCACGGCATTGATCATCTTCTCCAGATTCTCCAGCCGATCGCCGCCGTCGCGCACGTCGCCGATGGCGACGGCGTCCAGCACCGTAGTAATGCCGCTGGCGACCATCAGGGCGTCATGGCTGCTCATGGCCGAATGGGCGGGCCAGTCCACCTTCGGGCGCGGGGTAAAGAATTTATCGAGGTTATCGGTGTGCAGCTCAATCAGCCCCGGCAGTAGCCAGCCGCCTTCGCCGTCCATCGCCTGCGGCGAGCGGCTCTGGCTTTCGGCGAAGGCGCGGATAATGCCCTCTTCGATCTCAACCGACCCCTGCACCACCTCATTTTCCAGCACCAGCCTGACGTTATTAATGATCATACCTGTCCCCCCATTGGGTGCAGCCTGTCCGCCACGCGGCTGCGCACCGCGTCGTCGTGGAAGATCCCGACGATCGCCGCGCCCCGCGCTTTGGCCTGTTCGATCAGATCGATAACCGCCGCGCCGTTGTTGCTGTCCAGCGAAGCGGTGGGTTCGTCGAGAAGTAAAATCGGGTAGTCGACGATAAAGCCGCGGGCGATGTTCACCCGCTGCTGTTCGCCGCCGGAGAAGGTGGAGGGCGCCAGGTGCCACAGGCGCTCCGGCACGTTCAGGCGCGTCAGCAGGTCGGCGGCTTTGGCGGCGCAGGTATCATGGGGCACGCCCAGATCCAGCAGCGGCTGCATCACCAGGTTCAGGGCGGAGATCCGGGGGATCGCCCGTAAAAACTGGCTCACCCAGCCGATCGTCGAGCGGCGCACTTCCAGCACCTTGCGTGCCGGGGCCTGCACCAGATCCACCCACTCATCGTTATGGCGAATATGGATCTGCCCTTCGTCCGGCAGATAGTTGGCGTACAGGGAGCGCAGCAGGGTGGATTTACCGCTGCCGGAGTGGCCGTGCAGCACCACGCATTCGCCGCCGCTGACCTCAAGGGAGGCGTGTTGCAGCACCGGCAGGCGCACGCCGTTTTGCTGATGGAGCACAAAGGTCTTACTCACGTTTTCTACGCGGATCATGTTGGCCTCTTAGTTCTGCAATACCGATGACACCAGCAGCTGGGTGTAGGGGTGGAGCGGATCGTCCAGCACCCGGTCGGTTAACCCACTTTCCACCACCTGGCCGCTCTTCATCACCAGCAGGCGGTCTGCCAGCAGACGAGCTACCCCCAGATCGTGGGTGACAATGACCACCGCAAGGTTCATCTCCACCACCAGGCCGCGCAGCAGGTCGAGCAGGCGCGCCTGCACCGAGACGTCCAGCCCGCCGGTGGGCTCATCCATAAATACCAGCTTCGGATGGGTGACCAGGTTGCGGGCGATCTGCAGGCGCTGCTGCATGCCGCCGGAGAAGGTGGTGGGCAGGTCGTCGATGCGCGAGGCGGGAATTTCTACGTCGGTAAGCCACTTTTGGGCGGTGGCGCGGATGTTGCCGTAGTGGCGCGCGCCGGTGGCCATCAGCCGCTCGCCGATGTTACCCCCCGCCGAGACCTGGCGGCGCAGGCCGTCCATCGGATGCTGATGCACTACGCCCCACTCGGTGCGCAGCAGGCGGCGGCGATCCGCTTCGCTCATGGCGTACAGCGACTGGCTCTCATATAAAATCTCGCCGTGCTGCGGTGCCAGGCGAGCGGAGATGGACTTCAGCAGGGTGGTTTTGCCGGAGCCGGATTCGCCGACAATTCCCAGCACTTCGCCCGGCCACAGCTCGAACGACACGTCGCTAAAGCCCTTGCCCGGCGCGTAAAGGTGGGTCAGGTTATTGACCGAAAGCAGCGGTTTCATTGGCTGTTCGCCTCGCTCTGTTGGCGGCAGTAATCGGTGTCGGAGCAGACAAACATCCGTTTGCCCGCGTCATCCAGCACCACTTCATCCAGATAGCTGTGTTTAGAGCCGCAGATGGCGCACGGCTCGTCCCACTCCTGCACCCGGAAGGGGTGATCGTCGAAGTCGAGGCTTTCGACCCGGGTGAAGGGCGGCACGGCGTAGATGCGCTTTTCGCGCCCGGCGCCGAACAGCTGCAGGGCGGGCATCATGTCCATCTTCGGGTTATCGAATTTTGGAATGGGCGACGGATCCATCACGTAGCGGCCGTTCACCTTCACCGGGTAGGCGTAGGTGGTGGCGATATGGCCGAAGCGGGCGATATCTTCATACAGCTTCACCTGCATGACGCCGTACTCCTCCAGCGCGTGCATGGTGCGGGTTTCGGTTTCCCGCGGCTCGATAAAGCGCAGCGGCTCCGGGATCGGCACCTGGAAAATCAAAATCTGGTCTTCGGTAAGCGGGGTTTCAGGGATGCGGTGGCGGGTCTGGATAAGCGTCGCGTCTTCCGTGCGTTCGGTGGTATTTACGCCGGTGACGCGCTTAAAGAAATTGCGGATCGACACGGCGTTGGTAGTGTCGTCCGCCCCCTGGTCGATCACCTTCAGCACGTCCGCTTCGCCAATGACGCTGGCGGTAAGCTGAATGCCGCCGGTGCCCCAGCCGTAGGGCATCGGCATTTCGCGGCCGCCAAAGGGGACCTGATAGCCGGGGATTGCCACCGCTTTTAAGATGGCGCGGCGGATCATGCGTTTGGTCTGCTCGTCCAGATAGGCAAAGTTGTAGCCGCTTAAGTTAGCCATTGTCGCGCTCCCGTTGCAGGCGTTTCAGCAGTTCCAGTTCGGCCTGGAAATCGACGTAGTGCGGCAGCTTGAGGTGCGAGACGAAGCCCGCGGCCTCCACGTTATCCGCGTGGGCCAGCACGAACTCCTCGTCCTGCGCCGGGCCGGCGATATTCTCCCCGTAGTCTGGCGCCTGCAGAGCGCGGTCGACCAGCGCCATCGCCATCGCCTTACGCTCGCTCATGCCGAACGTCAGGCCGTAGCCGCGGGTAAAGTGGGGCATCTCGTCCTCGGGGGCGACAAAGCCGTTCACCATTTCGCACTCGGTAACCAATAGTTCGCCGACATTCACTACAAAACCCAGCTCTTCCGGCACGATTTCAATCTCGATGTAGCCGCTGCGGATTTCTGCCGCGAAGGGGTGGTTGCGCCCGTAGCCGCGCTGGGTGGAGTAGGCCAGCGCCAGCAGGTAGCCCTCGTCGCCGCGCATCAGCTGCTGCAGGCGCGACGCGCGCGAGCAGGGGTAAACCGGCGGCGTGCGGGTCACGTCATCCGGCTGCGCGCCCGTCTCTTCTTCCGCTTTCGCCAGCCCCTGGTTTGCCAGCAGGCTGAAGACGTGCGGAGCGGGCTCGGGGGCCACGTCTGATGTGGCGAGCGGTGGCGTTTCGCCGTTGGCCAGCAGGGTGAAATCCAGCAGGCGGTGGGTGTAGTCATAGGTGGGGCCAAGCAGCTGGCCGCCGGGGATATCTTTATAAACGGCGGAGATCCGGCGCTCCAGGCGCATCTCTGCGGTGTTAACGGGCTCGCTGACCGCCAGCTTCGCAAGCGTAGTGCGGTAGGCCCGCAGCAGAAAGATGGCTTCGACGTTATCGCCGCTGGCCTGCTTAAGAGCCAGCGCCGCCAGCTCCCGGTCGGCGATGCCCCCTTCGGTCATCACCCGATCCACGGCGAGGTTTAACTGCTGCTCAATCTGGGCAACGCTCAGTTCGGGGAGCTGCCCGTCGCCCCGGCGTTTGTGCTCCTGCAGCGCGTGGGCGGCGGTAATCGCCTTTTCGCCCCCTTTGACGGCAACGTACATCAGCACACCTCCACGTGGGTGGTGCGGGGGATAGCCAGCAGGCGTTCGCCGCAGGTGAGGATCAGGTCGATACCCAGCGGGAAGGGGTGCGGACGTTCGGTCAGCTCGTGGATAATGCACTCCGGCAGCTGGGGGGCCACCATGCGCTCCTCGGCAATACCTGCGCCCGTCAGGCGCAGCATGCGCCCGCCGCTCAGGCTGGAGACCTGCAAAATCAGGGTGGCGCTGGTTTCCGGGGCGACGGCAGTACCTTCGCTCAGGGCGTTCAATTGTTCATGGCTGATTTGCTCGTCGGCCACGGCGAATATCGCCTGCTGAGGGGCCTCCACCAGCGGGGCGTTAGTGTGAAAACGCAGGTTCTGGCAGGCGATATCGTTCGACAGCCTGGCGGAGAGCCACACCGGGGTGTCGTTATCGGCAAGCGTCAGCAGGACGCTGGTGGTGGCGAGGTTCAGCGGCAGCCAGCCCTGCGAAAGCTGATGCAGGGAGACAATCACGCCCGGCTCGCTCATCGCCTTCAGCAGGCGACGAAAACTGTGCTGGGCATCCTGAACGGCGAGGGTAAAAGCGGGTTGAAGCGTCATGCGTTATCTCCGCGAACGAGCGTAAAGAAGTCGACCCGGCTGGTGTTCACTTCGGCCTGACGTGCGGCAATGCGCGCGGCGCGGTCGGCTTCCAGCGGGGCAATAAGGGTTTCGTTTAAGGCCTGAAAATGGGGCTGTTCCTGCAGCAGGGCGTCAATCACCGCGCAGCGTTCGGCGTGCGCTTTATCGCGGCCGAGCACATAGCTGTAGCCGAGCGTGCCGCTGGTAAGACGCACCACGGCGCGGGTGAGGGTGGCGTCACCGGCAAAAAAGCGCGCGCCGGTAGCGCCCGCCCGCGCCTGGATTTGCACCAGCCCGCTTTCCGGCGCGCGGATAAGCTCGTAAGAGGGCGCAAGCCCCAGGGCCGAGATGCGGGCCTGCAGCGCTGCCGGCTCGCTGTGGGCAAGCACGCGCATCCAGCGCTGACGAGTAGCGGTATCGAAGTGCATTCAGTGCTCCATGGTGAATTCGATCATGTCGGCGCGGGTCAGGCTGACGGAGTACTCCGTTGCATTTACCTCGTCGTCACGGTGGTTAAGGGTGCGTACGCAGAGCAGCGGCGCCATGTTGGGGATCTCCAGCACCTTGCTCTCTTTGGCCTGGGCGCGGCGGGCGCTGATGCGCGTCTGGGTGCGTTTGAGGGCGATGCCGGTGGCATCAAACAGGAAGTCATGCAGCGATCCGCTGGCGAAGTGTTGCAGTACCGGCCAGAGGCTGAGGTCGGCAAAGTAGTGGTCAATCTGGCAGACCGCCACGCCGTTCACCCGACGCAGGGTGCGCAGGTGCACCACGTTGTCGCCCTCCTTGATACCCAGCGCGTCCGCCACGTGGCCGGAGGCCGGGCGCAGCACCGAGAGCAGCTTTTCGCTGGTGGGGTGGCTGCCCTGGTCGAGCAGGTTCTGGCTAAAGCGCGCCTGGGCGTTAAGGGGATAGTCGAACGGGCGCATCAGCACCAGCACGCCGATGCCCTGACGGCGCTGTACCCAGCCGCGCTCAACCAACTGGTCGATGGCCCGGCGCAGGGTGTGGCGGTTCACCTCGTAGCGATCGGCGAGCTGCTGCTCCGCCGGCAGATAATCGCCGCAGCGGTAGTGGGTGCGAAGCTCAACTTCGAGTTTGGCCGCTATCTCTTGCCAGCGGGTAGGGTAACTGGTCGGATGTCTGGATAAGTGCATATAAATCAAAACCTCGCGTCTCAGATGAAGTGCTTACGCAAACGTTGAGAGAGGAAATCCAGCAGGCTGACGGTGATGATGATTAACACCATCAGGGCGCAGGTTTGCTGGAACTGGAAACCGCGAATCGCTTCCCACAGGGTGACCCCGATACCCCCGGCACCCACCATGCCCACCACGGTGGCGGAGCGAACGTTGGATTCGAAACGGTAGAGGGAGTAGGAGATAAGCAGCGGCATCACCTGGGGCAGCACGCCGTAGAGGATCTCTTCGATTTTATTGGCACCGGTGGCGCGAATGCCTTCCACCGGGCCGGGCTCAATGGCCTCTACCGCTTCCGAGAGCAGTTTAGAGAGCACGCCGGTGGTGTGGATAAACAGCGCCATGACGCCCGCGAAGGGGCCAAGCCCGACGGCCACCACAAACAGCATGGCAAAGACCATTTCGTTGATGGCGCGGCAGGCGTCCATCAGACGGCGCACCGGCTGGTATATCCACCAGGGGACGATGTTTTCGGCGCTCATCAGGCCAAAGGGGATGGAGAGCACCACGGCCAGGGCGGTGCCCCAGACGGCGATTTGCAGGGTGATGGCCATTTCGCCGAGGTAGTTTTGCCACTGGCTGAAGTCCGGCGGGAAGAAGTCGGCGGCGAAGGTCGCCATGTTGCCGGCGTCCTGGAAGAGCAGCAGCGGGTTCATCTCCGCCCCTTTCCAGGAGATAACCAGCACCGCCAGCAGAATGGCCCAGCTAAAGAGTGAGAACCAGCTGCGTTTCGGCGGTGGGAGAGTGATGGTTTGCATGTGTTACTCCGTTGGTTTTAGTCCCCCTCACCCTAACCCTCTCCCCATAGGGGAGAGGGAACTTGAACACCCTCTCCCCTATGGGGAGAGGGCTGGGGTGAGGGGAGAAAAGCGTTACTGCACCGCTTTATCCACGCTGGTCATGGCGCCGAGCGCCGCGGTCAGGCGGTCCAGATCGTCAAGCTGGGCCTTAATGGCGGAGACCTTGCCGGTTTTCTCCTCCTCGCTCAGCCCCTTGTTGTCCTTCACGTTCTGCATCTCTTTAAACAGCGCCAGCTGGCGAATGGGTACCAGCTGCAGGTCACTGGAGGCGCGGAACGGCGCCCAGCCCAGACGTTCCAGCACGGTTTTCTCTTCCGCGGTTTTGCCGTAGTTCATAAAGAAGTCGTACACCTTGTCCTTGGTGCTTTCGGAGAGGTTTTTACGCCAGACGATCGGGTCGCCCGGGATCAGCGGTGATTTCCAGATAACCTTCAGCTCTTTCAGCTTGTCCGGGGCGGAGGTCTTCAGCTTGTCGAGGTTTTCGGTGTTGTTGGTGGCGACATCAACCTGCTTATTGGCCACGGCAAGGGCGTTGGTCTCATGCCCGGCATTGACGGTGCGTTTGAATTCGCTGGTGGAGATATTGTTTTTGGCGAAGACGTAGTAGCCCGGCACCAGGAAGCCCGAGGTGGAGTTAGGATCGCCGTTGCCGAAGGTGAGATCTTTACGTTTGGCGAGCATATCGTTGAGGTTGTTGATCGGGCTGTCTTTATTGACGATCAGCACGCTCCAGTAACCCGGCGAGCCGTCGGCGGCGACGGTCTGGGCGAAGACCTGGCCGTTGGCGCGGTCTACCGCCTCCATGGCGGAGAGGTTGCCGTACCAGGCGATATCCACTTTGTTAAAGCGCATCCCCTGGATGATGCCCGCGTAGTCCGGGGCGAAGAAGGCGTTCACTTTGATGCCCAGTTTGGTTTCCATATCTTTCAGGAAGGGTTCCCACTGGGGTTTCAGGTTCTGCTGTGATTCCGTCGAAATGATGCCGAAATTCAGCGCTTTTTCCTGCTCCTCGGCATATGCCGGGCTTAACAGGGTGCTGATGCTGAACATGCTGGTGAAGGCCAGCGCGGCAATCGTTTTATTGCGCATTTCCATTCCTCATCGTGGGGGCGTTAAGCAGCTTTCGCGTTCTCTTCGACGCGGTTAATGCTGCGATAGAGATGGTCAAAACGTTCGTTATCAAACTGATGGCTTGCGCCATCGAAGAACACCTGTCCCTGGCGCAGGGCGACGATGCGCTCGCAGTAGCGCAGGGCGTAATCCACCTGATGCAGCGTCACCACCACTGTGATGCCGTCGTTCTGGTTAATGTCGCGCAGGGTTTCCATCACGATGCGGGCCGATTCAGGATCGAGCGAGGCAATCGGCTCATCAGCGAGAATGATTTTGGCTTTTTGCATTAGCGCCCGGGCAATGGCGACGCGCTGCTGCTGGCCACCGGAGAGGGTCGAGACGCGCTGGTGCGCGAAATGGGCCATGCCGACGCGGGTCAGCGCATGAAGCGCCTGCTGTTTCTGAGAGGGCGAAAACCAGCGCAGGCAGGTGCGCCAGAACGGGGTGCTGCCGAGGGCGCCGATCAGCACGTTCTCCAGCACCGTCAGGCGGTTCACGAGGTTGAATTGCTGGAAGATATAACCGGTTTGCGCCCGGCTCTGGCGAATGTCGCGCGCCAGGCGGCCCGCCCGCTGCACGGTATTACCCAGTAGCTCGACGTGACTTTGCGCCGTTTTATCACAGGTCATTAAACCGCTGAGGTGGCGCAGCAGTGTCGATTTGCCGGAGCCGGAGGGGCCGAGCAGCGCCACCATTTCACCCTGCCGGACGGTGAGATCAACGGCATTCAGAGCCTTGTTATGCTGAAAGGTCTTGCTCAGTTTCTCGACGCGGATAACGGTTTGCATGTGCTGGGCCTCACGGTAAATGTGGCCTCATGCTGGCGGATCAGTGTGACATTTAGGTTAAGTGTTGATTGCGGGGGGTTGAATAATTGATGCGAAAGGGATGACAGACTGGCCCGGCCGCTGGCTGCGACCGGGCCGCAGGATTAGTTCTTTTTCACAAACTCGGATTTCAGCTTCATCGGCCCGAAACCATCGATTTTGCAATCGATGTTGTGATCGCCTTCGACCAGACGAATGCCTTTTACTTTGGTTCCGATCTTCAGCATTGAGGAGCTGCCTTTTACTTTCAGATCCTTAATCACGGTAACGTTATCGCCATCGGCCAGCAGGTTGCCGTTGGCATCTTTAACGATTAAGGCATCGCTCTCTTGCGCGGGTTCGGCGTCGTTCCACTCATGGGCGCATTCCGGGCAAATAAACAGACCGTTATCTTCATAGGTGTATTCAGAATTACATTTCGGACAGTGTGGCAGCTGCATGCTGTACTCCTCAAAAATAGTGCGAAGCGGCGGGATGGCTCACCGCCAAAAACCGACAGATCGTCGAAAAAGGCGGCAAGTATAACGCATATCCTTACAGTTGTCGGTGCTATTATCTCTTATCCTTATTTAAAAAAAGCGTTGCCAATGACATTTCGTGTCAGTCACTTAAGCGATGCTAACTTTCAACACGCGTTGAGAAACGATCGTGATTAAAGAGGCGATTATTTTATTGCGGCAAATTGCTACGTACTGCCATTTCGGATAAGGTTAGGGTAGTTATACTATTTCTAAGGATTGTCTGAATTGCCGCAACCTGTGCCGGTAACGCGCTGTTACCTCTCATTTAGGGTAGGTAAATAAAGATGATATATCCTGACGTTTCTTAAATTTGAGCTACGCTCTTACTCTTTTGGCCTCCCTGGCCGAATGGGCGAGCTCCATCGCTTCATGCTTTTGAGAATATATTTTATTGCCATCAGGCAGTTATATTTTTTGCAGGACAAATTTTCCACACGTAATCAATAAAGCCGATCACTCCTTATTAAAACTATTCGGTTTAATAAAATTAAGAGAATTTGCGTTAAGGAAAGGCATTGCATGCACACACAGACAATATTTGAATTGAGCCAGGAAGCAGAACGCCTTCTACAACTCTCTTTACAGAATCTCGATACCTTAAAAACGATGCCCGTTGCGGCGCTGAATAATGCCGCTTCGGCGATGACGGGTGAAAGCAGTAATGTCTTGCCTTTGCATTTTAGCGCCCGCGGTTTAAAAGCCCAGCAGACCATGCTGAATAATGAGCTGAGTAAAATTACCCGTCTGGAGATGGTGCTGGCTATTGTGGGCACCATGAAGGCCGGCAAGTCGACCACCATTAATGCCATTGTGGGCACCGAGGTGTTGCCAAACCGCAACCGCCCCATGACCGCACTGCCCACTCTTATTCGCCACACGCCGGGCCAGAAAGAACCGGTGCTCCATTTTTCGCACGTCGCTCCTATCGATACCTTAATTAAACAGCTGCAGGTGAAACTGAGTAATTACGATCGTGGCAAGCTGGCCCAGCAGCTGGAAATTGATAAAGATATGAATGCCCTGCTGGGGCGCATTGAAGAGGGTGAAGCCTTTGAAAGAGACTATCTGGGCGCTCAGCCCATCTTCCACTGCCTGAAAAATTTAAACGATCTGGTCAGGCTTTCTCAGGCGCTGGGGACCGATTTTCCCTTTTCCGCCTACGCGGCCATTGAACATATTCCGGTTATTGAGGTGGAGTTTGTGCACCTGGCCGGGCTGGATGCGCATCTGGGCCACTTAACCCTTCTCGACACCCCCGGCCCCAACGAGGCGGGGCAGCCGCACCTGCAAAAAATGCTCACCGAGCAGCTTTCCCGCGCCTCGGCGGTGCTGGCGGTGATGGATTACACCCAGCTGAAGTCCATCTCAGATGCCGAGGTCCGGCAGGCGATTGCGGCGGTGGGCAAGTCGGTGCCGCTCTACGCGCTGGTGAATAAGTTCGATCAGAAAGATCGCAACAGCGATGATGAAGAGCAGGTGCGGGCGATGATCTCCGGCACGCTGATGAAAGGGCATATCTCTCCGGGTCAGATTTTCCCGGTGTCCTCCATGTGGGGCTATCTGGCGAACCGCGCCCGGCACGAGCTTAACGTGCGCGGACGGTTACCGGATCATCAGGAGCAGCGCTGGGTGCAGGATTTTGCCGAGGCCGCGCTGGGCCGCCGCTGGCGGACGGCCGATCTGGACGACATCGACCATATCCGTCATGCCGCGGATCTGCTGTGGGAAGACTCCCTGTTCGAGCAGCCGATCCGCAAGCTGATTTATGCCGCCTACGCCAACGCCTCGCTGTATGCGCTGCGCTCGGCATCGCATAAGTTGCTGAACTATGTTCAGAACGCCCGGGAGTATCTCGACTTTCGCTATCAGGGGCTGACGGTGGCCTTCGACCAGCTGCAGCTGAACATTAGCCGTCTGGAAGAGGATATGGCCCTGCTGCAAAACCGCCAGGCGCTGGTGAGCGATGAGGTGCGCCACGAGGTGGAGCAGGCCCTGGGCGCGGCAGAGACCTTTATTAGCGAACAGAAGTACGAACTTCATCAGGCGATAGACCAGATCTTCAGCAGCGATGCGCTGTGCCAGCAGGTGGGGCAAGAACTGGCTATTCCGGAAGGTTCCGGGCCGGAGGCGGCAGCGCAGCTGGTGCTGGACGAAGAGGGCCAGGCGCAGATTGTACTCAGCAGAATTCGATCCGCCTGTGAAATGGTGATGCTGGATGCGCAGGGGAAAATCAGCCGCGAGCTGGCGCTGCGTTTTGATCAGCTGGAATCGACGCTGGCCCGCTCGCTGAATGACGCCATGCGCCCAATTGAGACCCGTATTAAAGAAGAGCTAAGCCACGCCGGATTCCGCGCACGGATAAGCTTTCCGGCGTTCATGGCCAGCCAGCTTAACTTTAATACCCGCGGCCTGTTCAGCGATGCCATTGCGCAGCAAAGCCAGCCCGCCAGCCAGGTGCAGAACAACGGCAGCGTGCGCGAAACGGTCTTCCGCTGGCTGAATAATCCCGGCTGGGGCTGGGAAGATTATGTGGTGACGCGGACCCGGTATGTGATTGATGTGGCGAAGCTGCATGAAAAAATGAATCAGCATATCGAACAATTTTGTGAACAAATTCGTAAAGCTTTAGCCGCGCAGGTCGATGTCTCTGTTACGGCAGGCATGGCGACGTTCTTTGCAGAATTCTCTTTATGTCTGACGGGGTTACAGGAAAGCTTGCGTGATAGCCTCGCGGTGCGCCAGCAGAATGAGCATGCCACCCGCTCGCTCACTCAGCTGCTGCAACAGTGCATCTCCACCGCGGCGTGGATTCAGGAAGATACCCGACTGTTACGCGATGATATTCAAACTCTTTTCGCAGCAGAGCAACCATGACAAAACAACTACTGGACGGTCCCGGGCGGACGCTGGAGTGTATTCATCCTAAATTTATGGTCGATCTGGTGCAGGGGGTGGACGCCGCGCGTCATACCCCTCTGGTACCGCAGCAGCAGCAATTTCGTGAACGTTTAACCCAGGAGATCATGACGCAGACTCAGCTTCGTCCATGGGCGATGGCGGGAATGTTCAGCGAAAATGCTGCGCTGCGGCTGGGCCTTGCGGAAAAGCTGGCGGGCATGTTCGATCCCGGCCATCTGGCGCTCTCCCGGATGACGGCAAAACTGACCGCCCTGCGCCAGCAGTCCGGCCTGCGCCAGATGCATCCTCCGGGGCTGATGCAGCAGTACGAAACCCTCTCTTCGCATTTTCATCAGCGAGCCCTCTGGAAAGAGAAAGCCCTGGCCCAGCGCGGGCTGACGGTGCAGGCGGGTGAACATACCGAACAGATCTTTACCCGCTGGCGAGCCGGGCACTATAACGGCTGGTCAATGGCCGGGCGTTGCTATGTGGTGCTGGAGGAGCTGCGCTGGGGGGCGTTTGGCGATGCCTGCCGGCTGGCCAACGCCGACGTAAGCGCCATGCTGAAGGACGATCTCTGTCGCCAGGTGGCGACCTATCTGGCGCAGGGGATCAACGCGGCGCCCGCGACCCGCCATTTTTACCACCAGTGGCTGACCACACCCGCGTCGTCAGGCTCGATTGACCATAAAGATATGCTGGGCTGGCTGGGTGACTGGTGCGATGCGGATCGCCATCCGGTGTGCTGGTCGATTACCCAAAGCTGGCAGACGGTGGCGCTGGGGATGCCGAGGCTCTGTTCGGCGAACAGGCTGGCGAAAGCGATGGTGGAAGAGATTTTTACGGCCTGACAACGACCCTCTCCCCGTAGGGAGAGGGTAGAGCGCTTAGTGATGCAGGGATTCAACCGGCTTTGGCTCGGTCTGTGGGGCAGGCACGTTGCCAAAGCGTCTGGCATAGAGCGCGGTGATAATTGGCACCAGAATCGCGGTGACAATCACGCTCGCCGCAACCAGCGCGGTAGCAGAGGCGGCTACCGGTTCAAAGGCCGGGTTAATCTGGGCAATAATGACCGGGTTCGCAACCGCAGCACCCGCGGCGGACGATGCGGCGACCCCCGCAGTACCATTTCCTCCACCAATCACGCGGTCGGCAATAATCAGCGGGATACCGGTGATGATGATAACCGCCACGCCCAGCAGAATACCCAGCAGGCCGGTATCCATAATCACGCTCAGGTTGATGGTGTTACCCAGCGCAAAGCCGAAGAACGGGATCAGGACAGGCGTTGCTTTGCTGAAGAAATCGCGCAGATCGTGGTCGAGGTTACCGAGGGCAAAACCGATCAGGAACGGCAGGACGGCGCCGACAAAGTGGTGAAGTTCGAAGGAGGCCAGACCGGCGGAGCCGAGGATTAGCATGGTCATCAGCGGGCCAGATTCCAGCGACATCAGAACAAAGGCGCCGGACTCTTCTTTGGTGCCGTACTGGTTCATCAGGCTGGCATACAGGCCGCCGTTGGTCATGTCCATCGCCGAGACGATCGCCAGCACCGAGAGGCCTGCAAAGAAGCCGGTCTGGATGCCATTTTCCGGGATAAACATGGCGCAAATCATCGCCACGACCCAGGCTACGGCAATTTTAGTAATAACCAGGGTACCTGACTTACGTAATACCGTTCCGGTGGCGCGCAAATTAATGGAGGCACCGATACAGAAGAACCACACCGCCAGGATAGGCACCGTACCGGTAATCATACCTTTGGTGAAGCCACCAAAATAAGCGCCCGTATTAGGCGCTAAGGTATTTAAAATGGCGCCAAGCACCAGCGGAACCAACATCATCCCACCGGGAATGCGTTCAATCGCGGCTTTAATTTTCATCTTCAACCCTCACATCTTATCGCGCGTCGCTGGCGGACAAGTCAGCAATCAATAATCTAATGAATTCAACGAATTGACGCTCATCGGTGGCGAGCGGTTCGTAAGGCGTACTGCAAACGTAATTAGGCTGGTTTCTTTTCCCTTCCCTCGAAGGTGGTAAAACCGTGTTTACAGGACTTATGATGCGATCGTTGGAATGATGATTCAATGAAAATAAAACAGTGTTTTAGTTATCTCCATCACATATTTTGCGGAAAGCGATAAACGCCCTTTTAATAATTAAAAGAGCTGTAAACCGTATGTGAAGAAATGTCGTTCTTTTTTTATTTCGGAGAAAATAATAACCACGTGAACCATATTTTTTCTTCCGCTTGTGGGAGGAATCTCAACGGCGTTAATTTACAGTTCCTGACACCCCGCTGAGAAAACCAAATATATATGTGAAGTTGATCACAAATATAAACGCTGGTAGGGTAAAGCCATCATTAACAGCCCAGACAGGCGTCAACAGGTTCGGTTGTACTGCATAGAAAGTTCAGTGTAAGTAAACCTGCTACGCTTGAAGCAGGAGAATGCGCATGACGCGCTTCCCGGGTCCACAAAGCGCGTTACAGCGTTGTGGCGAGGACAGGGCTCAGTTTACGAGGATAGCAATGCTTAAAAGGAAAAAGGTTAAACCCATTACTCTGCGTGATGTCACCATTATTGATGATGGCAAACTGCGCAAAGCCATTACCGCGGCTTCGCTCGGTAACGCGATGGAGTGGTTCGATTTCGGCGTCTATGGTTTCGTGGCCTATGCGCTCGGTAAAGTATTCTTCCCGGGGGCCGATCCCAGCCTGCAGATGATTGCAGCCTTAGGTACCTTCTCTGTTCCCTTCCTGATCCGTCCCCTTGGTGGTTTGTTCTTCGGTATGCTCGGCGATAAGTATGGCCGACAGAAGATTCTGGCCATCACCATTGTGATTATGTCGGTCAGTACCTTCTGTATTGGCCTGATACCCTCTTACGAGACCATAGGCATCTGGGCGCCGATCCTGCTGCTGCTCTGTAAGATGGCGCAGGGCTTCTCGGTCGGCGGGGAGTACACCGGGGCGTCGATCTTCGTTGCCGAGTATTCGCCAGACCGTAAGCGCGGCTTTATGGGTAGCTGGCTGGACTTTGGCTCCATCGCCGGCTTTGTGCTGGGCGCAGGGGTCGTGGTACTGCTCTCCACCGTGGTGGGCGAGGCGAACTTCCTTGAGTGGGGCTGGCGTATTCCGTTCTTCCTGGCGCTGCCGCTGGGCGTTATTGGCCTTTATCTGCGCCACGCCCTGGAAGAGACCCCGGCGTTCCAGCAGCACGTTGATAAGCTGGAGCAGGGCGATCGCGAAGGGCTGCAGGAAGGCCCGAAAGTGTCGTTCAAAGAGATTGCCACTAAGCACTGGCGCAGCCTGCTGACCTGTATTGGTCTGGTGATCTCCACCAACGTCACCTACTACATGCTGCTGACCTATATGCCGAGCTATCTGTCGCATAACCTGCACTACTCGGAAGATCACGGCGTACTGATCATTATCGCCATTATGGTGGGCATGCTGTTTGTCCAGCCGATTATGGGGCTTCTGAGCGACCGCTTCGGCCGTCGTCCCTTTATTATTCTCGGCAGTGTGGCCCTGTTCCTGCTGGCCATCCCGGCCTTCATCATGATTAACAGCAACGTGCTGGGGCTGATTTTTGCCGGTCTGCTGCTGCTGGCGGTGATCCTGAACTGCTTTATCGGGGTGATGGCCTCTACGCTGCCGGCGATGTTCCCGACTCATATCCGCTACAGCGCCCTGGCGGCGGCATTTAACATCTCGGTGTTGATTGCCGGCCTGACCCCGACGCTGGCGGCCTCGCTGGTTGAGAGTACCCAGAACCTGATGATGCCGGCCTACTACCTGATGGTGATCGCGGTGATTGGCCTGATTACCGGTATTACCATGAAGGAGACGGCTAACCGTCCGCTGAAAGGGGCGACCCCAGCGGCGTCTGACCTTCAGGAAGCGAAAGAGATCCTGCGCGAGCATTACGACAACGTAGAGCAGAAGATCGAGGATATTGATGCCGAGATTGAGGAGCTGCAGAAGAAGCGCTCCCGACTTGTGGATCAACATCCACGCATCAACGAGTAAGTAAAACCCGGCTGCGGCCGGGTT
>DKMV01000311.1 GCA_002469605.1 Leclercia sp. UBA7405 | reverse complement strand
AGATCCTGCGCGCGACCCTGGAGGACGTGGCACGCCATGCCGGCGTCTCCTACCAGACCGTGTCCAGGGTACTCAATAAATCTGCCAATGTATCCGAAGCCACGCGCCACAAGGTGGAGAAAGCCATTGAAACCTTACGCTATGTTCCTAACCGGCTGGCACAGCAGCTGGTGGGCAAACAGACCCAGACCGTAGGACTGGTGACCATTTCCCTGGCCCTGCATGCCCCCTCGCAGGTGGCGGCGGCGGTAAAACGCTACGCCAATCTTGAAGGCTATCAGGTGCTGATCTCAATGATCGATGAGAACGTCAACCACAGCATTCAGGATTCCATCAACGAGCTGAAGTCCCAGCGGGTAAACAAGGTGATTATCAACGTGCCGCTGGAGGCCGAAGAGGCGCAGAAAATCGCGGCAGACAACGATGATATTGTCTGCCTGTTTCTGGATGTGGATCCCTACAGTTCGGTGTTTAACGTTTCGTTTAACCCGGCAGATGGCACCCGTGCCAGCGTCAAATACCTGTATGAGCTGGGCCACCGGGAGATCGCCCTGCTGGCGGGGCCTGCCAGCTCCGTCTCGGCAGAGCTGCGCTTAAAAAGCTGGGTCGAGACCTTAAAGAGCTACGGCCTGGAGCCCGTTGTCATCGTGCGCGGCAACTGGGACGCCCAAAGCGGCTACGCCGGTGCGCTGCAAATGCTGCGCGAGGCGGCGAACTTTACCGCCGTGCTGGTGGGCAACGACCAGATGGCGCTGGGGGTGCTGAGTGCCTTCCATCAGCACCAGATCCCCATTCCCGGCGAAAAGTCGGTGATTGGCTACGACGACACCTATGAAAGCTCGTTCTTCTATCCGGCGTTGACCACGGTGTCGCTGGATCTTGATTTGCAGGGCAAAGAGGCGGTGCGGCGCATTCTGGACAACGGTGACGAGAACGCTCCGCGTCTCTCTTCTATACTGCCGGCGCGGCTGGTAGTACGGCACTCTACCGGTCCGAAAGGGGAGAAGGGCAAGAATTTGCAGGCGCTGGCCGGACAGCTGCGGGCCATTGCGCACCAGCTGGAGGAGAAGTAACAGGCTCCCGCAGCCCGATGGACTGCGGGAAAACGTCAGCGGAACTTGATTCCCGTGCCGCCATCCACTAGCAGATCGGTGCCGAGGGTATAGCTGGAGTCGTCCGACGCCAGATACAGCGCCGCTTTCGCCACCTCGTCGGGAGTGCCCATCCGCCCGAGGGGCACCAGGCCAGCGATGCTGGCCTGCATCGTTTTCAGATCCTCTTCATTCAGCCCCAGCTTGCCCATCGCCGGGGTCTGCACCGGGCCGGGGCTCAGGCTGTTCAGGCGTACCCCGCGCGGCAACAGCTCAATCGACAGGGTGCGCGCCAGCGAGAGCAGCGCCGCTTTGCTGGCGGCATAGGCGCTGCTGGCGGGCAGGCCGAGCTGGGCGCTCACCGAACCGCAGAGAATAACCGAAGAGGGGTTCGCCAGCAGCGGCAGCAGGGCCTGGATCAGAAAGAACGGCCCCTTCAGGTTGGTGCCCATCAGCCGATCCCAGGCAGTCTCGCTCCAGGCCTCGAGCGGCGCGTGCGTCACGTCGCCGGCGTTGATAAAGACCGCATCCAGCCGCGGCCAGCGCGCGCGAAGCGTATCGGCAAGGTGCTGCTGGGCGGTGACGTCCGCCGCGTCGGCCTCTATCACCCAGGCGTTATCCCCCAGAATGCGCTGCGCCTCGGCGCGGGTGTCAGCGTTGCGCCCGGTAACCGCTACCTGCGCCCCTTCGGCAAGAAACAGCTGCGCCGTCGCCAGCCCGATGCCGCTGGTGCCCCCGGTGATAAGCGTCGTTTTACCCGTTAAACGTCCCATGGTCTTCTCCTGTAATGTCGGTGGAGAAAGCACTATAGAAACGTTAGTATCTAAAAGAAACCAGGTACCAAATGGATACTAAAGAGGCAAAGAGAGCGCGATGGCGGAACTACTGACCTGCGCTGACGAAAAAAATTGTCAGCATGAACCCTGCCCGATGACCAGCTTCATTGCGCTGATCTCCGGCAAGTGGGCGATCCCGATTATCTACCGGCTGATTGTGATCAACGAGCCGGTGCGCTTTGGCGACCTGCTGCGGGCCGCCGCGCCCATCACCCAGAAGGAGCTGACCAAACAGCTGCGGCTGTTTGAGCAGCGCGGTCTGGTCACCCGCACCGTCTATGCGGAGATCCCGCCGCGCGTGGAGTACCAGATAACCGACCTGGGGCTGACGCTGCAAAGCGCGCTGGCCCCGCTGGCGGACTGGATGCGCGACTATGGCAACAGACTTAAGCGTTAACGCCGGTAGCGCGGCGCCGGAATGCCGGTGCGCGCGCTGGCAAAGAGCGCCAGTCGCGCCTCCTCATAGCGCGCCCACAGATTTTCATCGTGCATCGGCGGGATGGTAACAAGCTCGCCAAGATCCAGCCCGGCCAGCGCCGCATCCACCATGTCATCAGTGGTCATCACCGACCCTTCCGGCAGATCGTTCACTTTGATGCCCGACACCTCCCAGATCTCCGTGGCGGTGGCGGCAGGCAGCACCGCCTGAATACGCACCTGGCTTTCGGCAAACTCCTCCTGCAACCCCCGCGTGAAGTTAAGCACCCAGGCTTTAGTGGCGCTGTAGAGCGCGCTGCCCGCCCGGGCGTGGAATGCCAGCACCGAGGCGATATTAATCAGGGTGCCGCGATTGTTTTGCGCCAGGCGCGGGAGGATGGCGTAGCTCAGGCGCATCAGCGCGGTGGTGTTCAGGGTGTTGATTGCCTGATGGGCGGCCACATCACCCGCCAGGAAAGGCGCTATTTGCGCGGCGCCGGCGTTGTTAACCAGGGTGTCGATGGCCGGGTTACTGCGCAGCATCTCTTCCACCGCGCGGATCCCCGCCTCGTCCGTCAGATCCGCCGTCAGGGTGGTGACGTTCACGCCGTAGCGCTGTTCCAGCTCCGCCGCCAGTGCCCGGAGCCGTTCCTCCCGGCGGGCGACCAGCACCAGGCTATAGCCGCGGGCGGCGAGACGGTCGGCGTAGACCGCGCCGATCCCGGATGATGCGCCGGTAATCAGCGCCGTTGAAGGTTGCGTTGTCATGGTTGTTCCTCAGGGTTGCGTTAAATGGTTTTAATATGAAACCAAAATGAGCCTGCGCTAAAAGGTTTTATAATGCAACCATATGACGCGTAATTTTTGCTTTTTGCGGTTGGGGGAGGGCCATTTTATTTCTGAAGCCGCCTCGCAAATTTTTCATTTTCGAATGCTGTGTTTTTGTCCAGCAGAGTAGACTAAGTGCGATGTTTTTTAAGGGTAAGCGTTACTGAATAGACGCGGCATACAGGTACGGCAATACCTTGTATACCGCTGACCACAAACAACTAACCAGGAGTTGATTATGGCTGGATGCGATTTTAAGCCAGGTTCTGTTATCGCCAAAACAAATTCAGAGCCGCAGTCAGAAATTATTGAAAACCGCGAGCCGTTACGCAAAACGTCAGGCAGTCGTCTGCACGGCAAGCGCACCGACGCCGCCCCCCTTCACCCCCGCGCCGAGACCCCGGACGCCAGCGCCGCCTGCGTGGAGCTCTATTCCCGCATGGAGCGTAACTACCTGCCGCTCTGCGGCGAGTGGCTGAGCAACGCCGGGTTTATCCCGAATATGCCGGTGAAGATCCGGGTGATGAAGGACTGCATCGTCATCACCCCACAGAACACCCGCGAGCTGTGGGGCTGCCTTGAAGGCATGAGCGCGGTCTATGTGAATAAGAACCGGGTAGCGGAGTGGCTGAAGACCTTTCCTGGGGCGTTGCAGGACGTGGGGGATTTGCCGGGGATAAAGCGGGGGAGATGAGGGAAAATATCCCAGCCCTGTTGCGCCGGGCTGGGGTATTTTTTGGTTAAGCTAAGGTGATAGTAACGTCCGCTAAGTGTCAAAAGCGGACAATGACATATTATCGGCCGTATACTGCCAACTGCAAAGTGAAATTACTGAGAATAAAAGGAGTAATAAGTGTTTCCGCTAAATCGTATTTTTAAAATGGATGTCGCGAGGAATATTTACTTATGCCTTACTGGGGCAGGAGTGATTGTTTTTATTTTTTATTGTATGCGTATAAATTTTTTCCCGACAGGATTAACTATATCTGATGTGATCTTTTTTCTGATGGTTATAGCTCCTTTTGCACTCCTGCTTATTTTTATTTTAGTTTTATGGTATTCCATGTCTG
Organism: Leclercia sp. UBA7405; assembly: GCA_002469605.1. GTDB lineage: Bacteria > Pseudomonadota > Gammaproteobacteria > Enterobacterales > Enterobacteriaceae > Enterobacter. The sequence goes on along the minus strand of DKMV01000311.1, from coordinate 22,347 downwards.
TTCTTATATCCTATGCTGTAATGCATTGCATAATGCTTATTTTTAGAATGGCGCGTAAACGTATACCCAGTGCAATTAAAGGCACATATAAAATAGGTAAATTACTGAAGATATATCATTTAATTCCCGTGCATGTTTTAATGTCAGGGATTGGAGGGCTAGTTATTTATTCAGTTGTTGAATCATCTGGTGATGATCCACAGTTAATACTTCTTTCAATATTTATAACGGCAATCTTTATTACATTAATACCAAATGCCTACTTTGATAAGAGAATTGAAAAAAATAATAAAAAGAAGCATTCAATAATAATCGCAGCATCTGCGCTATTGTTATTTTTTGTTATTTCTGATATGACGTCAATTATCAATGATGCAGGAATGAGGCTTATTGGTGTAAGAAGGAATAATGTAAATATGCTTTTGCAAGGAGATGATTTGCATATGGTCAGATATTTAACAGGAGAGCAAGGGCAGGATTTTTTTAAGGGCGATGCACTATTTACTGGGGTAGGTACTACTTCTCTGTTGATCATCAATCACAAAAAAATAATTGTTAAAAATGAAAATCTTACCCTCTCATTTTGATTTTTTTACTAAATAGTGTGTTTATCTTACTCAGATGGGATATAGATTCTTCAAACTTAGTAGCCTGTTAATTAAAAAACAAGGGAGCACGTGAAAATGATAAGGAAAATCTTCTTGCTGGCAGTGTTGTCCAGTCTCGCAACTGGCTGCGCGCCGTTACACCCTTCCGAATGCCATAAAACCACGGCGCTGGGCAGTTGCAGTTCCGGTAGATGGGACGACCCGGATGAATGGGGTGCGCAGGCGCGGGGGATCAGGGCAGCAATCAATGCCAATATTACCGATCCAGAGCGCTGGAAGGGAAAGAGATGCAGGCTGCATCTGGAATTCGCTCAGGATGGCACGGCTTTAGTAATATCGACCAGCCGGGGTAATAAAGCATATTGCGAAGCGTTAAAATCAGCCGCTCAGAAAGCGAAATTCCCGGCCTTTACCAACCCGGATGTCTATCGTGATTTTGAGAAGTCCGGGTTTGATATGCGTGGCTAGTCAACTTTCGCCCTTGTCAGCTGTCGGCAGGCAAGGGCGGTACGCAACCTTTACCTGACATTATCGTTTGGATCTGGCACTCACGCGGGATAATTTGCCCCTATTTTATCTTCGCCTCAACTTCCCCATCCCCCAACACCCGCCCATCCTGGGCCACCATCACCAGCTTCTTCAGCGGTTTGCGGTTCTTCGAATCCACCAGCACCGTCCCGGTCTCTCCTTCGGCAAAGAGATGCGCATTTCCCCACTGGGACAAGGCCACCAGCACCGTTTGCAGGGCGCGGCCTTTGTCGGTGAGCACATACTCCTGCCAGGCGCTGCCGTCGGAGGCGGGCTGGAGCGTCAGGATCCCTTCATCCACCAGCTGCTTCAGGCGGGTGGCGAGCATATTTTTGGCGATGCCGAGGCTCTTCTGGAACTCGCCAAAGCGCCTGATACCGCGCAGGGCGTCGCGGACGATCAGCAGCGACCACCAGTCGCCGATGATATCCAGCGAACGGGCGACGGGGCAGGTGCTCTCTTCAAGACGGGTACGTTTCACGGCATCTCCTTACGATTTTGGTTTAATTATAAAACTAATGTATGCATTCGTAACCGCCTTTCTCCTCAGTTTGCGAATCTCGTCAGCGCAATCTGTCACGAAGCTGTCACACTCAAAGCGATGATAAAAAACGTGAGGATTAAGGGATGAAAAAAGCACTACTGGCGATCGCCGTGGCGGGCGGCGTGGTATTTACCTCTGGCGTGCAGGCGCAAAGCGCGCCGGAAGGGTATCAGCTGCAACAGGTGTTAATCATGAGCCGTCACAACCTGCGCGCGCCGCTGGCGAACAACGGCAGCGTGCTGGAGCAGTCCACCCCCGGCCAATGGCCGGAGTGGGACGTGCCGGGCGGGCAGCTCACCACCAAGGGCGGCGTGCTGGAGGTCTATATGGGCCACTACATGCGTGAATGGCTGGCCGACGAGGGGATGGTGAAGGCAGGGGAGTGTCCGCCGTCGGAAAATGTTTATGCCTACGCCAACAGCCTGCAGCGCACGGTAGCGACCGCGCAGTTCTTTATCACCGGCGCCTTCCCGGGCTGCGACGTGCCCGTCCATCATCAGGAACAGATGGGCACCATGGACCCGACCTTTAATCCGGTCATTACCGATAACAGCCCCGAGTTCCGCGAAAAAGCGCTGAAGGCGATGGAGACCGAGCGCCAGAAAATGCAGCTCAACGACAGCTATAAGCTGCTGGAGCAGATGACCCGCTACGCCGACTCGCCCTCCTGCAAGGAGAAAAAGGTCTGCGACCTGACCGCTGCGAAGGATACCTTCAGCGCTGATTACGAGAAAGAGCCGGGCGTCTCCGGCCCGCTGAAGGTGGGTAACTCACTGGTGGATGCCTTTACGCTCCAGTATTACGAAGGCTTCCCGATGGACCAGGTGGCCTGGGGCGAAATCAAAACCGACCAGCAGTGGCGGGTGCTGTCGAAGCTGAAAAACGGCTATCAGGATTCGCTCTTCACCTCGCCGGAGGTGGCGCGCAACGTGGCGAAGCCGCTGGTGAAATACATCGACAAAACCCTGGTCACCGATCGGGCGAAAGCGCCGAAAATCACCCTGCTGGTGGGTCACGACTCCAATATCGCCTCGTTGCTGACGGCGCTGGATTTCAAACCCTATCAGCTGCATGACCAGTACGAGCGCACCCCCATTGGCGGCAAGATCGTCTTCCAGCGCTGGCACGATCAAACCGGTAACCGGGATCTGATGAAAATTGAGTATGTCTATCAGAGCGCGGATCAGCTGCGCAATGCGGATGTGTTGACCTTAAAATCCCCGGCCCAGCGGGTAACGCTGGAACTGACGGGCTGTCCGGTAGACGCCAACGGCTTCTGTCCGGTAGACAAGTTCAACGCGGTTTTGAATGATGCGGTGAAATAAAAGAAGTGCCCCCCGCGAGATGCGGGGGGAGTCGGTCAGACGTTCTGCCGTTCGATGGTCTGCTCGCCCCAGAACAGCGAGTCTTTATCGGTTTTTTTAAAGGCGCGGATCAGCACTTCGTCGCTGCCTTCTTCCCAGATTTTCTCTGCCAGCTTCTCGTCGTAGTCCGCGACTTCAAAGATGGCTTCGGCGATCTCCGGCGAAGTATTACGTAAACTCGCCCATTCCCCTACGCGATGCGCTTTTGCTTCTTGAGTTGGCATAATCGTCCTCCTGTTAACAGTTATCTATTCAGCTTGACGGCGATGCCGGCAACGTGTTCACCCTGGTAACGGGCAATATTCAGCTCCGCCTCGCTTGGCTGGCGCGAGCCGTCGCCCCCGGCGATGGTAGTGGCCCCGTACGGCGTACCGCCCCGTACTGCTGAGATATCAAACAGTTCCGGGCTGCCGTAGCCGATGGGCACAATTATCATCCCGTGATGTGCAAGGGTAGTCCATGTGGAGGTAATTGTCTGTTCCTGGCCGCCGCCGGTACCGGTGGAGCTGAAGACGCTGGCGATTTTGCCGCGCAGCGCTCCCTGCGCCCACAGGCCGCCCGTCTGGTCAAGGAAGGTGCGCATCTGCCCGGCCATATTGCCGAAGCGGGTTGGCGTACCGATGATAATGGCATCGTAGTCCGGCAGCTCCTGCGGCGTGGCAACGGGGGTGTCCTGCGCTTTGCCACCGGCGTTAGCAAACACCTCTGCTGGCATGGTTTCCGGAACGCGTTTAATGGTGACCTCAACGCCGCCGATTCGTCTGGCGCCTTCCGCCACTGCATGAGCCATGGTCTCAATGTGTCCGTACATCGAATAATAGAGCACCAGAACTTTAGCCATCTTGCTTCTCTCCTCGATTTTGGTCTGACAGCGGATCGCTGCGGTACTTTAAAGATATGACGTGCTGGCGAGACTGCAAATCAGTCGGGCAGTTCTTTGATTGCGCACGGTTTTCACGGGGCTATTTGCTGTTGCAATATGACACATTTTTGCCGTATCGAATTTTCGAAACGATAAGAGGAGCTTATGGAAGCTTTGGCGGTAATCTCATGCTTTTGCCTGATTTGATGTTGCGAAATATTACGATTTGCTGGCCAGATGCCGCTTATCCTCTAAGCTTAATTTCACGCGGCACGGATAAACGCACTATGAAGTTGTCGCGAGGTGAAAGAATCCTCTTTTACTGAATGCAGTATGATGTCTAATGTTTCGAACTCTGGAGGTACAACATGGCTGCTAACAACCATCGTGGCGGGTCAGGTAATTTTGCAGAAGATCGTGAAAGAGCATCAGAAGCAGGTCGTAAAGGTGGCCAGCAAAGCGGGGGGAACTTCAAGAACGACCCTCAACGCGCATCTGAGGCTGGCAAAAAAGGGGGCAAAAACAGCCACGGCAGCAGCAACAGTAAATAGTTGCCGCTGACATGACGCAGAGTAGGTGAGCTGCGTCGCTGCTCCCGACCGCCGGACTATCCGGCGGTTTTTTTATGTCCGCAACATTGAACTGTCATCCCCGGCATCGCACACTAGCGGATTGATTATTCTGGCTGGTGTCCCATGTCTTCTCGTTATGCCTTCTCTATAAAACCTCAGGAAGCGCTGCTGATCCTTATTACCATGTTCTGGGGCGGGACCTTTCTCGCCGTGCAGTATGCGGTAACCCTGAGCGATCCCTTTTTCTTTGTCGGCCTGCGCTTCGCCACGGCAGCGCTGGCGGTAGCGCTTATCTCGCTTAAATCCCTGCGCGGCTTAACCTTGAAAGAGCTCAAAGCCGGAGTGGCGATCGGCGTTGCTATCGCCATGGGCTACAGCCTGCAAACCTGGGGATTGCAGACCATCTCCAGCAGTAAATCGGCGTTTATTACCGCCATGTATGTTCCGCTGGTGCCGCTGCTCCAGTGGCTGTGCCTGGGCCGGGCACCGGGGCTGATGTCCTGCATCGGCATTGTGCTGGCTTTTATCGGCCTGATCTTTCTGGCCGGGCCGGGGGATAACCTGCTGGCGCTGGGGCCGGGTGAAATCATCACCCTGATAGGCGCAGTGGCGATTGCCGCAGAGATAATTTTAATCAGCGCCTGGGCGGGCAAAGTGGACGTGAAGCGGGTTACGGTAGTGCAGCTTGCCACCGCCTCGCTGGTAGCCTTTATCGCCATGGTGCCCGCCGGCGAGTCGGTGCCCTCTATGTCGCCCGGGCTGATTATCGTCGCCCTCGGGCTGGGTATTTTCAGCGCCATTATCCAGGTCACCATGAACTGGGCGCAGAAAAGCGTTTCGCCTACTCGCGCCACCGTTATCTACACCGGCGAACCGGTCTGGGCCGGTATCTTTGGCCGCATTGCCGGCGAGCGCCTGCCGCTGCTGGCCCTGCTCGGCGGGGCATTTATTGTGGCAGGAGTGCTGGTGAGTGAATTGAAGCTGAAGAAGAAGCGTAAACGCGCTGGCGAACTCACGCCGGAATAAAGAGTTGTTGAAAAAAAAGAGAGAGCGGTTTACCTTTCATGTACGGATAAAAACCGTACGTAACGAGGCAAGTATGACAGCACTAAAAAAACAGCGCATCGATCTTAGGTTAACGGATGACGATAAAAGCCTGATCGAAGAAGCCGCGGCAATGACTAACCAGACAATTACGCAATTTATGGTTAACAGTGCCTCCGAACGTGCTGCGGAAGTGATTGAGCAGCATCGCCGTCTGGTGCTTAACGAAGCATCCTGGGATCGGGTGATGGATGCCATCAGTAATCCGCCAGCACCAAACGAAAGGCTGAAACGAGCGGCTAAGCGTCTACAAAACATGGAGTAAAACGTGGACGATTTGACCATTGAGATGTATTCCCCCGAAGTGGATTACGACTTAACGGGTTTTGACTGCGGTGAGCCCGCGCTGAATGCATTTCTTTTCGAACATCTTGCTCGCCAGCATGCTGGCCGTATTTTACGGGCCTATCTGCTTATCAGGCGGGGCAAGCGGCCTGAGGTCCTGGGGTATTACACCCTGTCCGGCAGCTGCTTTGAGAAAGCCGCCTTCTCTTCAAAAACGCAGCAGCGCAAGCTGCCTTATGCCAATGTACCGAGCGTCACTTTAGGTCGTCTGGCCGTGGATAAAACAATACAGGGGCAAGAGTGGGGAGCGACCCTGGTGAGCCACGCTATGCAGGTCGTCTGGCGGGCCTCTCAGGCGGTGGGGATATATGGAATTTTTGTCGATGCTATGAACGAAAAAGCGCATGCGTTCTGGCTTAATTTAGGGTTCGTCCCCTTAACGGGCGAGAACGCAAACTCCCTCTTTTATTCGACTAAATCTATTGAAATGCTGTTTTCTGACAGAGATAAGAGCCCCGTGTGAAAAGGGGCTTTGCTATGTGCTTTTTCCAGCAACTATTCAGGGCTACGCTCTTACGTTCCAGTCATCCGTATACTGCACGTTGCCATCGACATAACGCCATGTGATTTTGTCGTACATCAGAGCGACGGATTCCATGTGATTAATTTGCGCATTGCCCATCATTTTCGCGTTTGGCATGCCTGGATTTACACCTGTAATCTTTACACCTTCAATGGTCATGATGAAATAGCACTCTTCCTGACCTGCGTAATTGATACGATACCAGCGAATCTCTGCACTCTTAAGCGTCTGGCCGGTAGCAACGGCTTTATAGAGATAGGGGCTGGAACTATCGAACTCCTTCTCAATCATCATTGGTGAATGTGACCGTTTTCCTGTGATTTTGCCGTTGGTGCTATCTACTGGCGTATTCAGACCATGACTGAAGCCAACAATCTCAATACTACCCTCGCGATCGTGAACGTCTACAGACCCTTTAATATCTGCACCGCCATCATCTTTAAGCCACATGTAAGCCGGTATAGGCATTTTACAAACTCCTTTTAATGGTAATTATCTTCATGATGAACCCATAGCAAACTGCTGTGAGGAGCACATTAAAAGCAACCACTGCCGCCAGGGTAAAAGCAGAATAGGTTTCTCTATCAGAGAAAACGGTCTGATAAGGCAGGAAGCGCAACAGCGCCCAGAACATAAAAGTAAAAGCGACTAACTTAATTAATCTTCGCAGTGTGGAATAAATCCACTCTTTCACAAGCAGACCTGGTTTCAGGTTGTTTTTTACCCCGTTGAAAACGGTAATAATTGCGCTGGTTAAGGGCAGTGCGAGTAGTGTGTTAAGCAGAAGGGTAAGGCAGAACCTCAGGGTATCAATGGGCTCGGGCGCCGGTTCACCCGTCAGCCGCTTACCGAAACGGTCAGCATCCTCATAGCTAACATGCCTGACAATGACATTATTTATCACCATATCGTAAGGCACGGTTTTCCCGAGGATAAGTAGCACGGCAGTAAACAGCGCCAGCTTGAGAAATAAATTAAGGGCATGTTTTGCCACTGATAATCACCTCAATTGTGCCGTATGCCTTTAAATTTTTCATGCAAGGGATATCTATCTGCTGTGTCCTCAGCAGTGCATTGCGTAACAGGGCAAAATCTGAGTCATGTGGAAGGGTGATACAACCTTCTGACAGGCTGCCAGGATGTAAACGAAAGTTCCCGCGTTTAACCCCCTCTGTCCAGGTGTAATCATCGATACCCCGATCGTCACGCCAGAGGGCAAACCATTCGTTATGTTTGAAGGTCGCGCCATTTACAACCTGGTTATACATATCCCGGATACCGCTATTAACCTGCGATCTCAAACCTCCTTCGGGGCGATCAACAATCCAGTATTTACCCCCTGGAATAGGACCCACCGTTGGTTTCATCCCACACGCGCCGCGGTTGCGATAAATACCATCGCCGGAGAACGCCAGAAATGTCCCTACGCCGGGAAACGATAGGGGAGAATAATCAGCATCGTTAATAACAAACTTTCCGTGTAGCGCCATGAGCCACCTTTTATCCATGCGTTTTTTGTGGCTTTAATCTACAGGTTATTGTCTGAATTAAGTATTTTGATTGTCTGATAATATGCAAATGAATCTGAAACGCTGTTGAGCGTGGTAATAAATACCAATAACAGGGCGCGTCTACTCATCATCTCTGGCCCGGAACGAGACAGATTCCCGGGCCAGTTACCTAATAATCTATCGCCTCACTACTTCCCCCTGCGCCTCCACAACCCCCGCCCCCCGGCGGCTCAACAACGCATTCAGCAAAATCGCCCCAAAGGTCGCCGTGCCAATTCCCCCAAGCGTAAAGCCCCCCAGCGTCAGGGCAAAATCACCCGCTCCCAGCACCAGTGTCACCGCCACCATAATCAGATTGCCGTTATTGCTCAGGTCGACGTGGTTTTGCACCCAGATCCGCGCCCCGGCCACCGCAATCAGGCCAAACACCACAATAGAAGCACCACCTATGACCGGGGCGGGGATGGTGTGGATCAGCGCCCCGAACTTCGGCGAGAAGCCCAGCAGCAGGGCGATGACCGCCGCGGCGACAAACACCAGCGTGGAGTAGACCTTAGTCACCGCCATCACGCCGATATTCTCCGCATAGGTGGTCACGCCGCTGCCGCCCACCGAGCCGGAGAGCATGGTCGCCAGCCCGTCGCCGACAAAGGCGCGCCCCATGTACGGGTCCATATTGCGCCCGGTCATGCCCGCCACCGCCTTCAGGTGGCCCAGGTTCTCTGCCACCAGGATCACCGCCACCGGCGCGATCAGCATCATCGCCTGGCCGCTGAAGGTGGGGGAGGTGAGCTGCGGCAGGCCGAACCAGGCGGCGTTATGCATCAGCGTAAAGTCCACTGGTTTGCCGAGCCCCAGCACGTTGGTCACCACGAAGTAAATCATGCAGGCGACAATCAGCCCCACCAGGATCAGCAGCCGCTGCACCATCCCGCGGGTAAAGACCGCCACCAGGCCGATGCACAGCACCGTCATCACCGCCATCCAGCTATCGAACGCCGAGCCCGATACCCCTTTTACCGCAATGGGCGCCAGGTTCAGGCCGATGGCCATGACCACCGCGCCGGTCACCACCGGCGGCATCAGCCGCTCGATCCAGCGGGTGCCGCTTTTCATGACGATAAGCCCCACCAGGGTATAGACAAAGCCGCAGGCAATAATGCCCCCCAGCGCCACGCTGAGGTTGGGGTTCATCCCCTGGCCGCTAAAGCCGGTGGCGGCGATCACCACCCCGACAAAGGCCGCGCTGGAGCCGAGATAGCTCGGCACCCGCCCGCCGGTCACCAGGAAAAAGAGCAGGGTGCCCACCCCCGACATCAGAATCGACAGGTTGGGATCCAGCCCCATCAGGATCGGCATCAGCACCGTAGCGCCAAACATCGCCACCGCGTGCTGGACCCCCATTACTGCGGTCTGGACATAGGGAAGACGTTCATCCGGCGCGACCACGCCGTTATCCGTAGAGGTCGACTTCAACTGCCAGTGGGGAAAACCGAACATTGCCATGAGCAGGCTCCTTCAGGAGGGTTAACAGGCCGGTCGCATAAGCGCGTGATAGCCGCGGTCGAACCACACCAGCCCCTGCGGCGCGGGGTGGCGAACAAGAGAAACAATCTCGCAAAACAGAATGTCATGGGTGCCCACGCTCACCACCTGGCTGATACGGCAGTCGAACGACACCAGCGCCTCCTCCAGCTGCGGGCAGCCGGTGGCCCCCGTCTGCCAGCGGGCGGCGGCAAAGCGTTCCGCCATCGGGGTTTTACCGCCAAACAGGTTCGACAGCGGCTCCTGCCCGGCGCTCAGGGTGTTCACGCACAGGGCGTGGTTTTCGCTGAAGGTGGGCCACACCGAGGCGCCGCGGTTCAGGCACACCAGCAGGGTGGGCGGCGAGTCGGTGACGCTGCACACCGCGCTGGCGGTAAAGCCCGCCTGCCCGGCGGGGCCGTCGGTGGTGATGATATTTACCGCCGCGCCCACACAGGCCATGGCGTCACGAAAGGTGGCTTTATCGATGGTCATGATCGCTCCTTATGCCAGCCCGCAGGCCTCTTCAAACGTGAGGCGCGGCAGGCGGCCGTAGACTTTGCCCGCGTCGCCGTAGCCAATATTGATCAGCAGATTGCTCTTCAGGCCGCTACCGGTGAAAAAGGCCGCATCTACCTTTTCCCGGTCGAAGCCGGACATCGGTCCGGTGTCCAGCCCCAGCGCGCGGCAGGCAAAAATAAGATAGGCCGCCTGCATGCTGCTGTTGCGAAACGCCGTCTCTTCTGCCAGGGCCGGGCTTGAGGTAAACCAGCTTCGGGCATCCCCGTGGGGAAAGAGTTCCGGCAGACGATCGTAGAATGCGCTGTCCCAGGCCACGATGGCGGTCACCGGGGCGGCCAGGGTCTTTTCGAGGTTGCCGCCGGAGAGCGCCGGGCGCAGCTTCTCTTTGCCCTCCGGGGTGCGGATAAAGACAAAGCGCGCCGGGGAGCAGTTGGCGGAGGTCGGCCCCCACTTCAGCAGGGCGTAGATCTCGCGCAGGGTGTCGTCGCTCACCGGCTGCGCCAGCCAGCCGTTGTGGGTGCGCGCCCCGGTAAACAGGGTCTGTAGCGCGGTGGGGCTTAATGCTTCGCTCATGTGGGCTCCTTATAAAACCGCTTCGGGCTTGTGCAGCAGGCTGGCCAGCCCGTTCAGCAGCAGAGTGTTAAAGGCATCGGGCTCGGTAACGTTGCAGGCGTGCCCGCCCCGGGGCATCACCACCTTCACGCTGTGCGGCAGGGCGGCGTGCAGCGCCTCTGAGCAGACGGAGGGCACCAGCAGATCGTCGCTGGCGCATATTATCTGCACCGGGCAACGCACAGAGGACGCCTGCCGGCTGAAGTCGGCCTGTTTCAGGGCGTCAAGCCGGCGCAGCAGGTTGGTTTTGCCCTGGAAATGGGCCAGCGCCAGCGCCTCTTCGGCCTCCATACGCGGGGCGTGGGCCTCCATCCAGTCGGCGGGATAGAGAAACAGCGGCTGGGCCTCTACCCAGGCCTCCGCGCCGCCGGCGTGCAGCAGGCGCTCGCGGATCTGAAAACAGCGCCGGGTGTGGGCGCTCAGGGTCAGCCAGCCGTTGATGCATGCCAGGGCGCTCACCGACGCCGGGAAATCAAGGGCCAGCTGCAGGCCCACCAGCGCCCCCAGGGCGTGGCCGACCACGGCGTAGCGCGTGATGCCCGCCTCAAGCAGCGACTTGTGCAGCTCGTCGGCCATCTGCGCAATGGAATACTCCTCCGGCAGGGCATCCGGGTTATTCCCGGTGCCGCGCTGGTCGTAGCACACCACCTGATACTCCTGCTCCAGGGCGGCAAGCTGGGGCAGCCAGTAGCTGCCCCCGCCGCCGAGTCCGGATATCAGCACCACCACGGGCGCGCCCGCAAAGGGGGGCGGTGAAAGCGATATCTTCATGGCCGCCTCACCTGGCAATATGGGCAATGGAGGCGATCTCCACCAGCGCCTCGGGCTTCACCAGCCCGCACTGGATGCAGAATCGCGCCGGTTTATCGCCGGGGAAGAACTCGGCGTAGATCTCGTTAATCGCGGCGTAGTTTTTCCAGTCGGTGATAAAGATGCTGTTGAAGGTCACATCCTCCATGCTGCCACCCGCCGTCTCGATAACGCTTTTGATGGTCTCGAGCACGTGGCGGGTTTGCGCCTTTGGGTCGTCGGGGAAGACCACGTTGTTCTCTTTATCAAAGGGCAGGGTGCCGGAGACATACACCACGCCGTCGGCGAGGGTGCCGGGCACAAAGGGGGCGATGGGTGTGCTGGTTCCGGCCGGGATAATCACGGATTTCGGCATCTGGTGCTCCTCAGGCGATACAGGCAAGTGAGGTGGGCGAAAGGGCGTCGCAGAAGGTCTGCACGTCGCTTACCCAGCCAAAAAAGGTTTCGATATTAAACAGCGCCGCCTGCTGGGCGAACGCCGGGCCCGCCTGGTGAGTGGCATCTTCCAGCACCACCCCGAAATACTCGAGGAAGAAGCCGTCGCGCAGGGTGGATTCAACGCAGACGTTGGTGGCGATGCCGGTAAAGATCAGATGGCGGATGCCGCGGCTGCGCAAAATGCTGTCGAGCGGGGTGTTGAAAAAGCCGCTGTAGCGCGGTTTGGGCAGCACGATATCGCCCGGCTGCGGCACCAGCTCATCTACCAGGGCATAATCCCAGCCCCCTTTTGCCAGCAGCGTACCCTGCAGCTCAGGGCGCTGGCGCATGGTCTTCAGAGCATTGGACTTGTGGAAGTTGGGCGATCCGGGGCCGCCCGCCTCAACGTACTGGTCGTCCCAGCCGTTCTGGAACCAGATAATCAGCATCCCCGCCGCGCGGGCGGCGGTGACGGCGGTGTGGATATTCTCAATCACCGCCCGGGTGGCGGAGACGTCAAACCCCGCCAGGTCGAGATAGCCGCCGGGGCTGGCGTAGGCGTTCTGCATATCCACCACAATCAGCGCGCTCTGCTGCGGCGCAAAAGTGATGGCCTCCGGGCGTGCGGGTAAGGTCGTCATCATGCCACCTCCTTTGTCACCGCCGGGATGTGCGCCCGGCACTGCATCAGCGGCTGAATGCGCTCGCCGAAGGTTTCTACTCCCATCAGGAAGTCGTCAAAGGTCAGGAGTACCCCTTCGGCGCCCGGCACGCTCGCCACCTCGTCGAGCATCTTCGCCACGCTGGCGTACGAGCCCACCAGGGTACCCATATTGATATTTACCGCAGAAGTGGGGTCCGCCATCTGGCGCACGTTGGTATCCGCTCCGGAGCGGGTGTCCTTCTGGCTCTGCTCGGTGAGCCAGCCGAGCGCCTCTTCGTCCGCCCCCGCCTTGTAGTGTTCCCACTTCGCCCGGGCGGCCTCGTCGGTTTCGTCGGCGATCACCATAAAGAGCACGTAGGAGCCAACGTCGCGCCCGCTCTTTTCCGCCGCCTGCTGCATGCGCGCGGCGGTGGGGGCAAAGGCGCTGGGAGTATTAACGCCCTTGCCAAAGCAGAAGTTGAAGTCCGCGTGCTCGGCGGAGAAGGCCATGCCCGCATCGCTCTGCCCGGCGCAGATCACCTTCATCGGCACCTGCGGCTGCGGGCTGACGCGGCAGTCGTTCATGGTGAAGTAGTCGCCCTTAAAGTCGCTTTTGCCGGTGCCCCAGAGATCGCGCAGCACGGTGACGTATTCGGTCAGGTAGTCGTAGCGTTTGGAGAAGTACTCGTCTCCCGGCCAGAGGCCCATCTGCTCGTACTCCGGTTTTTGCCAGCCGGTCACCAGATTGACGCCAAAACGCCCGCCGGAAATCGAGTCGATGGTGGCGGCCATACGCGCCACAATCGCCGGTGGCAGAGTGAGGGTGGCGGCGGTGGCGTAGATCTGGATGCGGGAGGTCACGGCGGCGAGGCCTGCCATCAGGGTGAAGGACTCCATATTGTGATCCCAGAACTCGGTTTTACCGCCGAACCCGCGCAGCTTGATCATCGAGAGGGCGAAATCGAAATGGTAATGCTCCGCTTTCTGCACGATGGCCTTGTTCAGCTCAAAGGTCGGCAGGTACTGCGGTGCATGAGTGGAGATCAGCCAGCCGTTGTTACCGATAGGGACAAATACGCCAATTTTCATCATCAACCTCGCAAAACAGTGTGGGGTGAAAGTCAGACGTGGCGCTGCATCCTGCATTTCCATAAAAGCCGCGTAAGCCTGTTTTGCAAAGGGAATGCCAGTTTTAAAAAAATGAATGTTATTAGTGTGTTAAACTCATGTTGGCAAAAAGAGAGAGTAAAAGTGGACTAAATGGTCAAAAAGGCTGCACAGAAAACAGGCAGTTATGCGCGATGACGGTGCGTATAGTCGTGAGAGGTCGGGGGTTTTGCTATGCTGAGGGCAAATCAAAAGGAGTGAGCATATGGCACAAGGGGCGGTGAAAAGCACCGGCAAGCGGTCCCAGGCGGTGAGCGCCAAGAAAGCAGCGATTCTGGCGGCGGCGCTGGAGACCTTCTCGCAGTTTGGCATCCACGGCACCCGTCTCGAGCAGGTGGCCGAGCGGGCGGGAGTGTCGAAAACCAATTTGCTCTATTACTACGCCTCGAAAGAGGTGCTGTACGTGGCGGTACTGCGCCAGATCCTCGATATCTGGCTGGCGCCGCTGAAGGCTTTTCGCGAGGAGTTCACCCCGCTGGTGGCGATCCAGGAGTACATCCGCCTGAAGCTGGAAGTCTCCCGCGATCACCCGCAGGCGTCGCGCCTCTTCTGCCTGGAGATGCTCCAGGGGGCGCCGCTGTTAAAAGAGGAGCTGACCGGCAGCGTGAAGGCGCTGGTGGATGAGAAGTCGGCGATTATTGCCGGCTGGATCGCCAGCGGCAAGCTGGCGGCGGTAGATCCGCACCACCTTATCTTTATGATCTGGGCCGCTACCCAGCACTATGCCGACTTTTCTGCCCAGGTGGAGGCGGTGACCGGTAAGACCCTGCAGGATGAGGAATTCTTCCAGCGCACCGCCGAAAACGTGCAGCGGATGATTATCGAAGGGATCCGCGTGCGTTAATTGGCCGGCGGCAGCGGGCAGCTCAGGTCGCCCTCTTCGCACTGCATCAGGGTGGAGAGCATCGCTTCGCGCTCGCTGGTCTTCTCGGCCAGACACTGGTTAATAATCATCGGCTGAACCGAGCCCCCTTCGGTACCTGAGCCAATAAAGGCGCAGTCCGCGTCGCGCAGGGTAATCCACGCTTGCTGGGCCTTCTTCAGCAGTTCCCGCTGCGGCCCTTCGGCCCGCTTGTAGGCCGCCTGATAAGTCTGATTAAGCTTTTTATCCGCCGCCTGGTACTGCTGGGCGGTACAGGTATTAAGTTCGGTCTGGGTGCTGGCGTTTGCGCACTCGTCCGCTATGGCGCTGGCGCTAAGGGTGAGGGCAACCAGCGCGATTGGTAGTAATTTCATGGTCTCTCCAGCTGCTGTCAGGCAAAAAAAAGGCTCCGTTTCCGGAGCCTTTATTAGCATAGCGTTAACCTATTGTCATCAGGCTGGCGTTGCCGCCTGCCGCTGCGGTATTGACGCTCAGGGAGCGCTCCACGTACAGCCGCTCCAGCAGCAGATTCGTCTCGCCGCGGGCGAAGCCCTGTACCGAAACAATTGCCCCTTCGCGGGCCGCCACCTGCTCGCACAGCTCGCGCAGCTGGTCGGAGTCGCCGTGATAGATAACCGCGTCATAGGCCGCACTCGCAAGGGCATCCGCCTTCACGAAGTGAATGCGCGCGCTCACCGCCTTCGGCAGCTGTTTCGCCAGATCCCGGTGCAGGGCATCTTCCGGCCACAGCACTTCACACCCGGCAGCCAGCGCGCCCGCCAGCTGAACCAGCGCGTCCTGCTCGTTATCGGCGACGCAGAGCACGCGCTCGCGCGGCATCAGCGTCCAGGTGTTGCGCTCCCCGGTCGGGCCCGGCAGCAGACGCTGGGTACCGGCCTGGGCCTGCTCGCCGTACTGACGGCAGAGCGCCTGCAGTTCCGGGCGATTGGCCGCCCAGTCGGTGAGAGCGGCCAGCGGCGCGGTAAGCGCGGTTTTCAGCTGCGCATCCACGGCAAAGGTCGCATCCTGACGCGCCAGGGTCACGCCGAGAGCGTTATCCGGGCGGTTAGCCAGCAGGCGGTACAGGTACATCGGGCCGCCCGCTTTCGGGCCGGTGCCGGAGAGGCCTTCGCCGCCGAACGGCTGCACGCCCACCACGGCGCCGACCATATTGCGGTTCACGTACAGGTTGCCGACCCGGGCGCTGCCGGTCACCTGGGCGATGGTCTCGTCGATGCGGGTATGCACCCCGAGCGTCAGGCCGTAGCCGGAGGCGTTGATCTGCTCAATCAGCTGGGGGAGGTTGTTACGGTTGTAGCGCACCACGTGCAGCACCGGACCGAAGACCTCTTTTTTCAGCTCGTCGAAGCTGGCGAGCTCAATCAGGGTTGGCGCCACAAAGGTGCCGGTTTTCCATTCGCGCGCGTCGTCGCTGTTTTCCCGCACCGCCTGGTAGACCGGGCGGCCTTTGGCGCGCATCGCCTGGATGTGGTTTTCGATATTGGCTTTCGCCTCTGCGTCGATCACCGGCCCGATATCGGTGGTGAGGCGACCCGGGTTGCCCATGCGGCATTCGGCCATCGCGCCGCGCAGCATCTTCAGGGTGTGGTCGGCGATGTCGTCCTGCAGGCAGAGCACGCGCAGGGCGGAGCAGCGCTGGCCGGCGCTATCAAAGGCCGAGGAGAGCACGTCCACCACCACCTGCTCGGTAAGGGCAGAGGAGTCGACGATCATGGCGTTCATGCCACCGGTTTCCGCAATCAGCGGGGTAGGGCGGCCCTGGGCGTCCAGGCGGGTGGCGATATTGCGCTGGAGCAGGGAGGCCACTTCGGTGGAGCCGGTAAACATCACGCCGCGCACCCGGGTATCGGAGGTGAGCTGGGCGCCCACGGTTTCGCCCCGGCCCGGCAGGAGCTGCACCACGCCTGCCGGCACGCCCGCTTCCAGCAGGATGTTAATACCGAGGGCGGCGATCAGCGGCGTCTGCTCGGCGGGTTTCGCCAGCACGCTGTTGCCTGCGGCCAGCGCGGCGGCAATCTGCCCGGTGAAGATCGCCAGCGGGAAGTTCCACGGACTGATACAGACCACCGGCCCCAGCGGGCGGTGGGTTTCGTTGTCAAAATCGTCGCGCACCTGGCCCGCGTAATAGTGCAGGAAGTCCACGGCTTCGCGCACTTCGGCGATGGCGTTGCTGAAGCTTTTACCCGCCTCGCGCACCAGAACGCCGATAAGCTGCTGCATCTGATCTTCCATCAGTACCGCGGCGCGCTCAAGGATAGCGGCACGCTCCTGCGGCGGGGTGGCAAACCAGATTGGCGCGTTGTTTACCGCGCTCTGCAGCGCCTGTTCTACCTCCTGCTCCGTGGCCTCGCGCACGTAGCCGACGGTGTCCTTCGGCTCGGCCGGGTTGATCACCGGCTGCATGTCGCCGTCGGCCACCGGCTGCTCGAGGATCGGCTTCGCCTGCCATTTGTGCAGGGCGCTGTTGAGCAGGGAAGAGGAGAGCGACGCCAGGCGGTGTTCGTTGGAGAGATCCAGCCCGGCGGAGTTCACGCGCCCCGCGCCGTACAGCTCGCGCGGCAGGGGGATCTTCGGATGCGGCAGGCCAATCTGGCCCTCCTGGACGGCCATTTTCTCCACCGCCTGCACCGGATCGGCCACCAGCTCGTCCAGCGGCAGGGTGGTATCGGCAATGCGGTTAACGAAGGAGGTATTGGCGCCGTTTTCCAGCAGACGACGCACCAGATAGGCCAGCAGCGTCTCGTGGGTGCCCACCGGGGCATAAATACGGCACGGACGGTTCAGCTTGCCGTCCGCCACTTTACCCGTGACCTGCTCGTACAGCGGTTCGCCCATGCCGTGCAGGCACTGGAACTCATACTGGCCCGGATAGTAGTTCTGGCCCGCCAGCTGATAGATGGCCGCCAGGGTGTGGGCGTTGTGGGTAGCAAATTGCGGATAGATCAGGTTCGGCACGCCGAGCAGTTTTTTCGCGCAGGCGAGGTAGGAGACGTCGGTGTAGACCTTGCGGGTATAGACCGGATAGCCCTCCAGCCCCTCCATCTGGGCGCGTTTGATTTCGCTGTCCCAGTAGGCGCCTTTTACCAGGCGGATCATCAGGCGACGGCGGCTGCGGCTTGCCAGATCGATCAGGTAGTCGATAACGAACGGGCAGCGTTTCTGGTAGGCCTGGATCACAAAGCCAATCCCGTTCCAGCCCGCCAGCTCCGGCTCGAAGCAGAGTTTTTCCAACAGATCGAGGGAGATCTCCAGGCGGTCGGCCTCTTCGGCGTCGATGTTAATCCCGATATCGTACTGGCGCGCCAGCAGGGTCAGGGACTTCAGGCGCGGATAGAGCTCGTCCATCACCCGGTCATACTGGGCGCGGCTGTAGCGCGGGTGCAGGGCCGAGAGCTTGATGGAGATACCCGGACCTTCGTAGATACCGCGACCGTTAGAGGCTTTGCCGATAGCGTGGATCGCCTGCTGGTAAGAGACCATATAGGCCTGGGCGTCGGCGGCGGTGAGGGCCGCTTCACCCAGCATATCGTACGAGTAGCGGAAGCCTTTATCTTCAAGCTTGCGGGCGTTGGCCAGGGCTTCGGCGATGGTTTCGCCGGTGACGAACTGCTCGCCCATCAGGCGCATGGCCATATCCACGCCTTTGCGCACCAGCGGCTCGCCGCTTTTACCGATAATACGGTTCAGCGAGCGGGACATGCTCGCTTCGTTATGGGTTGAGACCAGGCGTCCGGTAAACAGCAGGCCCCAGGTGGCGGCGTTGACAAACAGCGACGGGCTGCGGCCAATGTGCGACTGCCAGTTGCCGTTGCTGATCTTATCGCGGATCAGGGCATCGCGGGTCGCTTTGTCGGGAATACGCAGCAGGGCTTCGGCCAGGCACATCAGGGCGACCCCCTCCTGGGAGGAGAGGGAAAACTCCTGCAGCAGGCTCTGCACCATGCCGGCGCGGCCGCTGGCGGTTTTCTGGTTACGCAGCTTTTCGGCAAGATTATAGGCCAGGCTGTGGGCCTGGGCGGCAACGGCCTCCGGCAGGCGGGCCTGTTCCAGCAGCATCGGCACGGCGTCGGTTTCGGCACGGCGATAGGCGGCGGTAATAGCGGCACGGCTTACGGACTGGGGCAGGATCTGCTCGGCGAATTCGAGGAACGGCTGGTGGCTCTCTTCTGCCGTAATCGCAGCTTCATCGCTCTCGTTGGCAGCGCCGCTTAACAGGGCAGGCAGTTCCGGCAGGCCCTCTTCGCTTTCCAGCCTTTCCAGATAATTAAAGATGGCCTGTTTAATCAGCCAGTGCGGCGTGCGGTCTATGCGGGTCGCGGCGGACTTAATGCGTTCGCGGGTCGCGTCATCCAGCTTAACCCCCATGGTGGTCATGCCCATGCCAAAACTCCTGTTGTTCTGTAGTGATGTTCTAACGTTGCGAGAAATATCCACCATGTTGCAACTTTGTGCAACCATGTTAATTGTGACGCGGACAGCAAGCTGAAAAATGAATGGATTGTTAATGACAGGTAAGCTGGATTGTCAGGCTGCTTTCTGCCTGTGAAGCCCGGTTTTATGCGGCGCTTAACACTTTTTAAAGGTGCAACCGCAAAAAGCGTGAGCGAGTGCAACCTATCAGAAAGACGTATAAAACCTGGGCTGTATTTGATGTAAATGCAGTGTTAAATCGTTTGTGTGCAGAGACTGCTTACGGCAGGATACGCGCGGCCAACAGAAACATATATCATCATCACCCCGTTCCGGTGATGGAATAAAAGACAATCCGGATGGTTGTCGCAGAAAATTTGCGGAGTAGTTAAATGGCAATGAGCACACCGATGCTGGTGACCTTTTTTATCTATATTTTTGGCATGATCCTGATTGGCTTTATCGCCTGGCGATCAACTAAAAACTTTGACGACTATATTCTGGGCGGCCGCAGTCTTGGGCCGATGGTCACCGCGCTCTCTGCCGGTGCCTCTGATATGAGCGGCTGGCTGCTGATGGGCCTGCCAGGGGCGATATTCGTCGCGGGCCTGTCAGAGAGCTGGATTGCCATCGGCCTCATCGCCGGTGCCTGGCTGAACTGGCTGTTCGTCGCCGGGCGCCTGCGTGTGCATACCGAGCGCAACAAGAACGCACTAACCCTGCCTGACTACTTCTCCCACCGCTTCGAGGACGAGAGCCGCACGTTGCGGATCTTCTCGGCCTTGGTCGTATTGGTGTTCTTCACCATCTACTGCGCCTCCGGTGTGGTCGCTGGCGCGCGTCTGTTCGAGAGCAGCTTCGGCATTCCCTACGATCTGGCGCTGTGGATCGGTGCTGCTGCGACCATCCTCTATGTGTTCATCGGCGGCTTCCTGGCGGTCAGCTGGACGGATACGGTGCAGGCCACGTTGATGATCTTCGCGCTGCTGATCACGCCGGTGTTCGTGATCCTGGCGCTGGGCGACATGGGCGCTGCAATGGATACCATTGCGACGCAGAACCCGGCCGCGTTCGACATGTTCAACGGCTTGTCCTTCGTCGCCATCGTCTCCTTGCTGGCCTGGGGCTTGGGCTACTTCGGTCAGCCGCACATCCTGGTGCGCTTCATGGCCGCCGACTCGGTGAAGACCATCCCCAACGCCCGCCGCATCGGCATGGCCTGGATGATTCTTACCTTGGCCGGTGCGGTCGCGGTGGGCTTCTTCGGCATCGCCTACTTCGCAGGCCATCCTGAGCTGGCGGGGCCGGTTTCCGAGAACGGCGAGCGTGTGTTCATGGAACTGGTGAAAATCCTGTTCAACCCATGGGTGGCTGGCATCATCCTTTCCGGTGTTCTGGCTGCCGTGATGAGTACCCTCAGCGCGCAGCTGTTGGTGAGCTCCAGCGCCCTGACGCAGGACTTCTACAAAGCCATGCTGCGCAAGAACGCCTCGCAGACCGAACTGGTCTGGGTGGGTCGTGCGATGGTTCTGCTGATTGCCTTCATCGCCTTGGGCATCGCTTCCAACCCGGACAGCAAGGTGCTGGGCCTGGTGTCCTACGCCTGGGCGGGCTTTGGTGCTGCCTTTGGTCCAGTGGTGCTGATTTCGCTGCTGTGGAAGCACATGACGCGCAACGGCGCGCTGGCTGGCATGGTTGTCGGTGCCGTCACCGTGGTGGTGTGGAAGGAATTCATCGGCATGGGTCTATACGAGATCATTCCGGGCTTCATCCTCGCCAGCCTTGCCATCGTGATCTTCAGCAAGGTCGGAGCTGGTGCGTCACCGAGCATGATCAAGCGCTTCGAGGACGCCGAGAGCGAATATCAAGGCCGCTGATTGAGTAGCTGACGTAACCAAAAACCCCGCTGCCGGCATTCCGGCAGCGGGGTTTTCTTTTGTATCCGCGACCAACCATTAACCGCTGGTCGGCGATGGCTCATGTGGCGTGGTTAGTCGTCGACAACAAGGTTCTTGCGATCGTCCTTAGCGCCTGCTGCGATCAGATGCTCAGCCATGTCTTCGGTCACGTGAACGCTATGGCCGCTGATATGAGCCATGGACATCCGAGCTGCTGGATCTGTCGAGACTCGGACGTCCTTGATGGCGCAGGTCTGGGTGGCGTTTTCGAGTGTGGTTGAACAGGTGCCGTTTGCAGTATCGATGTTGACTGTCATGGCGGGTCTCCTCGGGTGTGCGATGGAGCCACACAGAAAGGTGCAGCTACTCAGAGTGAGACCGTAGCCAGGACGATCTGTTTGTGCGTAGCGGTAATTGAATCCGACAACGGCCTAGGCAGAAGCGAAAATTATGCTGATCAACTGATGGCAATAGGCTAGCCTGATCAGGCCAGCAGGTTGCCAAGGAAGGCGGTAGTCCCACGGTAATCGTCAAGGTGGCGGAGTCAGCCAGATGTTCAATCGTGTTGTGTGGTCCAGTTGTTTTCTGCTGCTTTGCGCGCTCACCACATCAGCGCAGGCCCAGCCGTTCAGCGCGTTTGTGTTCGATGCGCAGGGGCGGCCGGTGGAGGGCGCCGTGCTCAGCCTGGCGGGGCAGGCGCAGGGCAAACCCGTCGCCGTGGCGGTCATGGATCAGATCGACAAACAGTTCTCACCGGCCGTGCTGGCCGTTGCGACCGGCACCGCGGTGAGCTTTCCCAATGGCGATGACATTCGCCATCAGGTCTACTCGTTTTCACCGGCAAAGCGGTTCGAGCTGCGCCTCTACGAAGGCACGCCGAGCGAGCCTGTCATCTTCGATCGACCGGGGCTGGTGGTGCTGGGCTGCAACATCCATGACTGGATGCTCGGCTACGTCTATATCACCGATGATCCATGGTTCGCTGTCAGCGACGAGCAGGGTCGCATCCAGTTGGACGTGCCGGCCGGCCATTACCCCACTACGCTCTGGCACCCTGCGCTGGTTGACATGCCGCCCATCGAGGCGGGGCGGCTGGAAGTGGGGGTAGCGCCGATCAAGCTGAAGCTGCCGATTGCTATTGCCGCTGCGCTGCAACCCTCGGCGCCGCCACCCACACCCTTTGCCGACGCGTTCAGAAAAGCCGCCCAATGACGCGCACCCTTAGTTTTCACGCACGTCTTTCGTGGATCCTCGCCGCCTTTCTGCTGGTGGTGATCGGCGCCCTGTATTTCTCTGTGCGTCTGGTGACCGAAGCGGCCGTGAGCCGGCAGGCCGCCGAGCGGCTCGATTCCGGGTTACGAGTATTCGAGCGTTTGATCGACATTCGCAGTCGTCAACTGCGTGACGGCGTACAGGTGCTGGTCGCGGATTTCGGCTTCAAGGAGGCGGTGGCCACCGGCGATACCCTGACCTTGCAATCGGCGATGGCCAATCAGGCGG
>DKMV01000308.1:4294-13956 GCA_002469605.1 Leclercia sp. UBA7405 | reverse complement strand
CGCCTGTGGAACTTCCCGAAAGAGCTGAAAGATTTCACCATCGACAGCGACAAAAACATGATGGCGTTCTCCGGCACCCACTTCCGCCTGCCGCTGCTGCTGCGGGTGTCGGATAAGCGCGTAGAGCCGCTGCCGGAGAGCGAGTACTCCGCGCCGCTGCGCTATCAGCTGGCCGACTTCGCCCCGCGGGATAATTTCGTCTGGGTCGATCGCTGCTACAAGATGGGCCAGCTCTGGTCGCAGGCGCTGGCGCTCTCCACCGACTGGTGCGTCTCCCAGGGACAGCTCGGCGGCGAGCAGCGGATCCAGCGGGTGGATAAAGCCCAGTGGCAGGGCAAAACGGCCTTTAAAGATACGGTCATCAGCACCGACCGCTATAACCACAACGTCGAACTGCTGAAGGTGGCCGACAACGACATTCGCTATAAAGCCGACAGCTTCGTCTTTAACGTCGCCGGTGCGCCGGAAGAGGTGAAGCAGTTCAGCGGGATTTCGCGCCCTGAGTCCTGGGGCCGCTGGTCTAACGCCCAGCTGGGCGATGAAGTGAAGATCGAATATAAAGAACCGCTGCCGGCGAAGTTCGACCTGGTCATCACCGCCAAAGCCTTTGGCCCCAACGCCGACCGCCCAATCCCGGTGCGTATTGGCCAGAGCGAGCAGACGCTTACTCTGGGTAAAGAGGTCACCACCACCAGGCTACATTTCGACAACCCGTCGCGCAGCAACACTCTGGTGATAGTGCCGCCGGACCCGCAGTCTACCAACGAGGGCAATATTCTCGGCCACTCCCCGCGCCAGCTCGGCATTGGGATGGTGGAGATTAAAATCGTCAACGCCGAAGGCTGATCGCAGGAGAGGTTCGCCTCTCCTGCCCGGCAATAAAAAAAGAGCGCCCAACACTCCCCGGGCGCTCCATGGCAAGCCTTAGAACGTAATTACCCCTTTGATTAACCGTCTGTTATTGATAACCCCCGGCTCGTACACCTCCGCCAGTTCCCGGAAGGCATAGCGGTGCGTCAGCATCATGCGCGCGGTCAGTTTGCCTGCCGCCATCAGCCTGCCGACCTTCGTAAAATCCTCGCCGGTGGCGTTGCGGCTGCCCATCATGGTGGTCTCTTTTTTGTGAAATTCGGGATCGGAAAAGTGCAGATCGCCTTTAAACAGACCAACAAAAACGATGCAGCCCCCGTGGCGGATCAAGTTAACGCAGTTGTTCATGGCGTGCTGATTACCGGTAGCGTCGATCACCTTCTGGGCCAGCACGCCGCCAAACTGCCCGCGCAGCTGGTCGGTAAAGTCCGCGGCGGCGGGATCGAGCGCAGGCAGGTTTAGGCAGGCGGCCACGTGCTCGCGGCGGGCCGCGCTGGTATCTGCCACCACCACCCGGGCACCGTCGGCCTGGGCGATCGCTGCCGCCCCGAGGCCAATCGGCCCGGCCCCCACCACCAGCACCTCGTCGCCTGCCCGCACCGCCGCGCGGCGCACCGCGTGGGCGCTAATGGCAAAAGGCTCAATCAGCGCGGCGGCTTCAGGATCGATCCCCTCCGCCGGCAGCAGGTTGCTTTCCGGCACGGCAAGGTATTCGCAAAACCCGCCGTCCTGATGAACGCCAATCACCGAGATGGCCTCGCAGCAGTTGGTTTTGCCGCTCTTACAGGCCGGGCACTGCTGGCAGGCCACGTAGGGAATAACCACCGCCTGCTGCCCCACCCGCAGCGCATGGCAATTTTCCCCCACCGCTACCACTTCACCGCATATTTCATGGCCCAGCACCCGGGGATAATTAAAAAAAGGTTGATTGCCGCCCCAGGCATGAATATCGGTCCCGCAAATCCCCACCGTTTTTATTTTAATTAGCGCCTCGTTTTTTTTCGGCAGTGGAATGTTGCGCTGTGCCCAGATAAGTTTTTTTGGTTCCTCGCATATCAGCGTATTCATGGTTGTCATAACTTCGCCTCCCGTTTTTAAGTGGATTCAGATATCGATGAAAACGGGAAATAACGGCTGGAGAAAAAGCGGAATTGTGAATTGCGGCGCATAAAGCCGTTTTAAATAGGGTTTTAATGCCACCTCACCGGCAAAAGGAGCCCCGTATGAGCCGTTCCCGGAATTTGCGTTATAACGTTATTAACCAGGTTATCGACGATATGGCCCGGGGCCACATTCCCTCGCCGCTGCCCTCCCAAAGCGCGCTGACCGAAATGTATAACGTCAGCCGCACCACCGTGCGCCATATTCAGGACCATCTTTGCGATCGCGGCGTGCTTGCCAGGGTAAACAGCGATTACGTGATTACTCGCTCCCCCACCAGCGAGGATGGCTTCACCTGCGACGCGGCCCCCCTTGCCGAGCAAAGCCGCGTTTTTGAACAGGCTTTTTTCTCGATGATCAACCAGCGCCAGCTGCGCGCGGGGGAGACATTCTCCGAGCTTCAGCTTGCCCGTGCCGCTGGCGTCAGCCCTGTGGTAGTAAGGGAGTACTTACTTAAGTTCAGCCGCTATAACCTGATCGAGAGCGATAAGCGCGGCCAGTGGAGCATGAAACAGTTCGACCAGTCCTGGGCCGAACAGCTTTTTGAGCTGCGGGAGATGCTCGAAACCCACGCCCTGCAGCACTTCCTGAACCTGCCCGATGCCGATCCGCGCTGGCTGCAGGCCAAAACCCTGCTTGAAGAGCACCGCGCCCTGCGCGACAGCATCGGCGACGGCTTTCGCAAGTTCTCCCAGCTGGATCGCGACTTCCACTCCCTGCTGCTCTCTGCGGCGAACAACATCTTCTTTAACCAGTCGCTGGAGATCATCTCCTTTATCTTTCATTTCCACTATCAATGGGATGAAAGCGACCTTAAGCAGCGCAATATCATTGCCATCGACGAGCATATGACCATTCTTAGCGCGCTTATCTGTCGCAACGATCTTGATGCCAATCTGGCAATGCGTAACCACCTGCATACCGCCAAACAGACGATGATTCGCTCCATTAACCAAAGCGCTACCGTCTTTTATTAAGTACCGATTAAAAACATCAAAGCTTTAAGAACAGCACGCTTCCGATAAAAGTCCTGCCCCCTAAAAAAACAGGCTGCCTATGCTCACCAGACATCCTCTTACCCGCTGTTATTTTCGTGAGCGGTGATGAATTGTAATTTTAACATCACCTGTCGTTATGAATATTTCTCTTATTCATCACTAAAAGGGAAATTAAAAAATATAGTTAAGGAGTCAAGGCGTGGAAAAAAATAATACTACTCTCGACCCGCAAACCACCTTCGATAAAGATAAAAGGGTGGATATTCCTGTACCTCCTCTGAGCGCCGTACAACGCACCCCGCGTATTAAACGCATTCAGATTACGGCCATGCTGTTATTATTTTTTGCCTCGGTGATTAATTATCTCGACCGCAGCTCCCTGTCGGTGGCGAACCTCACCATCCGTGACGAGCTGGGGCTGAGCGCCACCGAGATCGGCGCCCTGCTCTCGGTCTTTTCGCTGGCCTATGGCATCGCGCAGCTCCCCTGCGGCCCGCTGCTGGATCGTAAAGGACCACGGCTGATGCTCGGGCTGGGGATGTTCTTCTGGTCGCTGTTCCAGGCGCTTTCCGGCATGGTGCACAGCTTTACCCAGTTTGTGCTGGTGCGCATCGGGATGGGCATTGGCGAAGCGCCCATGAACCCCTGCGGCGTAAAGGTGATCAACGACTGGTTCAATATCAACGAGCGCGGACGGCCGATGGGTATTTTCAACGCCGCCTCGACCGTGGGGGTAGCCATAAGCCCGCCGATCCTCGCCGCGATGATGCTGGTGATGGGCTGGCGCGGCATGTTTATCACCATCGGCGTGCTGGGTATCTTTCTGGCGATTGGCTGGTACATGCTCTACCGCAACCGCGAAGAGCTGAAGCTGACCGGCCAGGAAGAGGCGTACCTTAACGCTGGCAGCGTAGATGCCCGCCGGGATCCGCTGACCTTCGTCGAGTGGCGCAGCCTGTTTCGCAACCGCACCATGTGGGGGATGATGCTGGGCTTCAGCGGCATTAACTACACGGCTTGGCTCTATCTCGCCTGGCTGCCGGGTTATCTGCAAACGGCCTACAGCCTCGATCTGAAAAGCACCGGCCTGATGGCGGCTATTCCCTTCCTGTTCGGGGCGGCGGGCATGCTCAGCAACGGCTTTGCCACCGACTGGCTGGTGAAGCGCGGCATGGCGCCGGTGCGCAGCCGTAAAGTCAGTATTATTACCGGGATGCTCTGTTCGGCGGCCTTTACCTTCGTGGTGCCGCAGGCGACCACGCCAATGAGTGCGGTGTTGTTGATTGGGATGGCGCTGTTCTGCATTCATTTTGCAGGAACATCCTGCTGGGGATTGATTCACGTGGCCGTGGCGTCGCGAATGACCGCCTCGGTGGGAAGTATTCAGAACTTCGCCAGCTTTATCTGCGCGTCGTTTGCGCCCATCGTCACCGGGTTTATCGTGGATACCACCCACTCATTCCGTCTGGCGTTGATTATCTGCGGCTGCGTTACCGCGCTGGGTGCGCTGGCCTATGTCTTCCTGGTGCGCAAGCCTATCGACGATCCGCGTAAGGCCTGAGCAGAAAAGTAACGCGCCCTGCCTGAACAGGGCGCGCTTTTATCAGAAGGTTTCCCAGTTGTCGCCCGAGGTAGTCACGGCGGCTTTACGCGCCATGGTCGGGGCGGCAGGGGTTTTCAACGCTGCGCTGGCGCGGGCGTTTTGCTGCTCCTGCTGAATACGGAATACCGCAACGGCCTGGGTCAGGCGGCTAGCCTGCTCTTCCAGCGCAGCGGCAGCGGCAGCGGACTCCTCCACCAGCGAGGCGTTCTGCTGGGTAACGCGATCCATCTCAGCAACCGCCAGACCCACCTGGTCGATACCGCGGCTCTGCTCGTCAGAGGCAGAGGCGATTTCGCCCATGATGTCGGTCACGCGGGTTACCGCGTTCACGATCTCGCCCATGGTTTCACCGGCGCTCTCAACCAGGGTCGAGCCCAGGTCAACGCGGCTCACGGAGTCTTCAATCAGGCTCTTAATCTCGCGTGCCGCCTGGGCGCTGCGCTGGGCGAGGTTACGAACTTCACCGGCAACCACCGCAAAACCACGGCCCTGCTCACCGGCACGGGCGGCTTCTACCGCGGCGTTGAGTGCCAGGATGTTAGTCTGGAAAGCGATGCCGTCGATGACGCTGATAATGTCGGCGATCTTCTGCGAGCTGCCAGCGATATCGCGCATGGTCTGCACCACGTTATCCACCACCTTGCCGCCTTTTTGCGCGGTTTCGGACGCGCTCAGCGCCAGATTGCTCGCCTGACGGGCGTTCTCGGCGTTCTGCTTCACGGTAGCGGTCAGCTCTTCCATGCTGGCTGCGGTCTCTTCCAGCGAAGCGGCCTGCTGCTCGGTACGGGAAGAGAGATCGTTATTGCCCATGGAGATCTCGCTCGCCCCGCTGTAGATCGCGTTGGCGCCGTTGCGCACATCACCCACGGTACGCACCAGTTCGCCCTGCATATGGCGCAGAGTTTCGGCCAGCTGTCCCATTTCGTTGGTGCCTTCCACATCGATACGCTTCACCAGGTCGCCGCTGGCGATATGGCGAATGCTGTCGATCAGGCGGTTCAGCGGAGAGATGAGGGTCTGACGGATCCCGAACCATACGCCGACGATGACCACCAGCACGGCAAGCAGAATGCTTATCAGCACCCAGATAGCCTGGCTGTAGGAGCTGTTGCTGTCATCCACCGCCACCTGGTACAGACGATCGTTCTGCTGCAGGTAGTTCACGTACTGCTTCTCAAAGGCGTCCTGGTAACCCTGGGTTGGCTGATCGAAGAATTCGTTGATCTTACCTGCGCCCAGCAGCTGAATAAGCTCTGCCAGCGCGCCGTGATAGATGTCGTAGTTGCGCTTAATTTCCAGCGCAGCGGCATCGCTCTGGCGCGGATCGCGCGGCAGGGCTTCGTAATCTGCCCAGTTTTTTTCCGCCTGCTTCAGGGAAGCAGAAGCCACCTGCATCAGCTCGGCGACGGTCGCGCCGCTGCCGATATTGTTCTGATCCATCATGTAGCGGATGCCCGCACGGTTCAGG
This sequence comes from Leclercia sp. UBA7405, assembly GCA_002469605.1. GTDB lineage: Bacteria > Pseudomonadota > Gammaproteobacteria > Enterobacterales > Enterobacteriaceae > Enterobacter. The sequence continues at coordinate 7,856 of DKMV01000308.1, read as the reverse complement.
GTATTACGGGTTTGCAGCAATGCGACCCAGCTGCCGTTAAGCGTGGACTGTTGCTGACGTATGGTTTGCAGAACGGTGAAATTCTCTTTGTCATGCTTCAGGGCATTAAAGAAAAGACCACCGGAGGTGAGTTGTAACAGGCCAAAAATTGCTAATACTAACAATAAGCTAGTAACGATCTTGATACGATTTAACATTTTTTCTCTTTCCACCAGACAGATAACAGAATTTTCGGCCTGGTAAGGAAAAACTTTACGAAAATCGTCCTGATTTTTTGTGAGGCTTACTCCGCTTCCGGCAGGCAAATTGCCGCTGGCCCAGCGCAATAAACTGCTCGTCGGTCACCCCGTTTCAGGCGTACTGAATGTTCATCATGCCCCGATCGTTTCTGTAGACGGTGGCATCCACCTGCCAGGTAGAGTAGATCAGCTCAGGGGTCAGCACGGCGGCAGGCTCACCGGATGCCACTACCTCCCCTTCATGCAGTACTACCAGGTGCTGACAATATTTTGCCGCCAGATTGAGATCGTGCAAGGCCACAATGACGGTAACAGGCAGGGCGGAAATAAGGCGCATCAGCTCCAGTTGAAACTGGATATCCAGATGGTTAATCGGCTCGTCCAGCAACAGAATATCCGGCTGCTGCGCGAGCGCCCGGGCTATCTGACAGCGCTGACGCTCGCCGCCCGACAGCTGCTGCCAGCGCCTGTGGGCCAGGGCATCAAGCTTCATCATCGACAGCGCCTGGCGTAGCGCATTCTCATCGGCCTGACGCCACGGCGTAAAGGCATTGCGATGCGGCGTACGTCCAAGGCGAACAATATCAATAACGCTCATCTCCGCCTCTGACTCCGCATGCTGCGGCACAAAGGCCAGGGTGCGGGAGAGCTGGCGGCGGCTCAAATGGCTTGCCTGACTGCCGGCAATTTTTACCCCCGCATACGCACAGGGCTGGACACCGGCCATCGCGCGGATCAGCGTGGATTTACCGGAGCCGTTAGGGCCGAGCAGCCCCACCGTTTGCGCGCGTTGCGCCACAAAGCTGATATCCGATAACACCCGGCGAGCCTGGAGCGTCACGCTCAGCTTATCAACCACGACGTGCATATTTATTTCTCCCGGTTGCGGTAGAGAATCAGGGCAAAAACGGGGGCGCCGACCAGGGCCGTCACCACGCCAATCGGCAAAACCTGATGATTAATCAGGGTACGTGAGATCAGGTCTGCAAGGATCATGAAATGGCAGCCGGCAAGAAAGGCGACGGGGATAGTAAGCAGATGACGGTGCCCGGCGACCATACGGGTGATATGCGGGATGACCAGCCCCACAAAGCCCACCGCCCCGATGGCGCTGACGATGATCGCCGTCATCAGCGCGGTAGTCAGCAGTAAAACCACCCGTACCAGCTGTACGCGGGTGCCAAGGGTCGCGCTAACCTCTGTACCAAAGGTAAAGGTATCCAGCGAGCGGGCGTAGCAGATCACAATCAGCAGCCCCACGAGCGCCGTGGCGAAGCACAGCAGCGCATCCGCCCAGCGTACACCGCTCAGGCTGCCCAGCAGCCAGAACATCACCCCACGTGACTGTTCAGCATTGGCCGCCGTACTGACAATGTACGACGTCAGGGCATTAAACAGCTGCGTTCCGGCGATACCGGCCAGAATGATGCGTGCCGCGTTTTCGCGCATGCCGCCTGATAACAGGATGATCAGCATAAACGCGAGGCAGGCGCCGATAAACGCCCCGGCCCCCGTCGTAATAGCACCGCTGCCAATACCCAGTAGCATCACGCTGACGGCGCCGGTTGAGGCGCCGGCAGAGATGCCCAGCAGGTAAGGATCGGCAAGCGGATTACGTAACAGTGACTGCAACACCAGGCCGCATAGCGCCAGCCCTCCACCGCTGCTGGCCGCCATCAGCGCACGGCTCATACGGTACTGCCAGACAATCCCGGCTTCGACAGCAGGCACATCGAAATGCGTTAACCCCAGGCCGTTAGTGATGGCACAAAAAGCGGTGGCGAAACTTACCGGCATATCGCCGGTTGCCGCGGCCAGCGTCATCATTGCCGGCAGGCTCAGGATCCCGCAGAAAAGGATCAGGCCGGTTCGCCAGTAAGAGAGAGCGTGGCTGGTCATCGGGCGTGGGCAAAAGCGTTAATCTGCTGGCTAATCAGCTCTACCGCCTCGACGTTACGCAGGGAGGGATTAAGGGACATAGCCGGAACCACCAGGATATGCCCTTCTCTGACCGCAGGCATTTCACGGGTGACGGGATCGGTTTCCAGGAAGCGCTTTTTAGCCGCTAGGTCATCGGCGGGATAAAGCCGCCTGTCCATACTGGCGATAACGATAATATCAGGCTGAGCCTTAACGATGTGCTCCCAGGTCACCGCAGGCCACTCCTCGTCAGAATCGATGATATTCGTCAGGCCAAGCGTTTTACTAATCCAGCCCGGCGCGCCTTTACTGCCTGCGACCCAGGGATCGCCCTTCAGGCGGGTACTTGAAAACCAGTAAACCACTTTCAGCGGCTGCGTATGGCGCTGCTGCTGCGCGGCGGCAATACGCCGGGATAGCGTCTGCTTCAGCGCCTCGCCGCGTGCCGGCACGTTAAAAATGCGCGCCAGCGCCGTGATTTCATCAAGAATAATATCGATGGAGTAAGGTTCTGAGCGGGCGCCATCGCCGTTGGAAGTGGCGGTAACGGCCTTTGCCGTACAGTCGGCCGGTGAGATCCAGGTCCTGATACCCAGCTGTTCAAACTGCTGACGCGTAGCCACTTCGCCCTGCGGACCAACGTGCCAGCTGTACTGGGCGAGAACCAGCTCAGGGCGCTGAGCCGCTACGGCTTCGAATCCCGGCGCATTCTCGGCCAGCCGCTTTAGCCCGGTGCCCTTCTCTTTTAAATCATCGGGTAAGTCGCCAAACCAGACGGCAGTGGCCGCAATTTTCTCTTCCAGCCCCAGCGCCAGCATCAGCTCCGTTTCGTACTGACCAATCGTCACCACGCGCGAAGGAGGATGATTAAAGGTCTCTTTAACGCCGCAGTTTTCCATGGTCAGGGGGTAATTGTTGGCAGCTGCGCCCGTCAGGGGAAACGACAGCAGTACAGACATCAAAAGTGGCAGTGTTGGTTTCATCATTTTGCACATAGTTATGTTATAACGTAACAATATGCATGCTTTACTCTTTACTGTCAACGCGTTGCCGCTATACAGCGCAGCCTTCGGGATTGACCCGCTCTCTTCTCTTATATTTTATTTATTTTCATTCAGCCATCCGGGCGTTTAAATGGTTAAAATAAATAATATATAGATTGCGGAGTTAATTTTTCTATGTCTTAATAGCGTCATCGGTTTGGAAAACAGACCTTATGAAAGCAGTTTTAGTAAAGCAGTCCTCAGTTCAAGTGTTATCCACAGATACCCTTCTTCATGAGCCTCCTCCTAAGTGCCAAATAAGTAACTCTCTCAATACAGGCCATCTTCGCCGCTTTTATGTGGCTCATAAATTAAGGAATTATCTATGTCTAATAAAATGACTGGTTTAGTAAAATGGTT
>DKMV01000308.1:0-4089 GCA_002469605.1 Leclercia sp. UBA7405 | reverse complement strand
TTCGTACACTTCTCTGCAATCCAGAGTGACAGCTACAAAACGCTTGATGAAGGCCAGAAAGTTTCCTTCACCATTGAAAATGGCGCGAAAGGCCCAGCGGCCGGTAACGTCACTGCGCTGTAATAAGCGCTAATTATCAGCAGTACTTACGATAGCGATGACGGCCAGAGCCTGAGCAGTTAAGTTCTGCTGATAAGAAAATAAACCCGCCCCGTGCGGGTTTTTTATTATTTTAATTTAGCCTGTGTCCCGCTTTTTTATTTCTTTCGCCCCCTGTAAATATCCTGCCCTTTTTCATCAGTATTATTTTCCTGTTAGCTTACCGGCTGCCGCCATTGCCTGACGTGATCGATCAGCGCCCGCAATTTTGGCGCCATATTGCGCCGCTGCGGAAAATAGAGATAAAACCCTGGAAAAGGAGGCAGAAATTCATCCAGCAGGGAGACAAGTTGCCCGGTTTCAATAAAGGGCCGAAAGGTTTCCTGAGGGGCGAAGGTAATGCCTCCTCCGGCGAGGGCGAGCTTCACCATCAGATGCAGATCGTTGGTGGTGATCTGCGGGTCGATCGCCAGATCGAAAGGGACCCCGTCCTGCGCAAACTCCCAGCGATAAGGGGCCACCTCCGGGGAGGGGCGCCAGCCAATACAGCGATGATAGATAAGCTCGCGCGGATGTGCAGGTGCGTTATGGGCCGCCAGGTAGGCGGGCGAAGCCACCACCATTTCCCGCTGATTTCCCGTTATGGGAATGGCAATCATATCTTTTTCGATCACCTCTCCAAGCCGTACCCCCGCGTCATAGCCGGCGGCCACGATGTCGAACTCCTCATCCGACACCAGGATATCTATGGTCACCTCAGGATTGGCCGCCGCAAACGAGGCGAGCAGCGGGCCGGCAAGAAACTCTTCGGCAATCGAGGTGACCGCAATCCGCAGCAGACCACGCGGGGTACTCTCTGCCGCCGCCTCTTCAAACGCCTCGGCGATACCGGATAACGGCAATGAGAGGGAGTTGCGTAGCCGCTCTCCCGCTTCGGTCAGGCGTACTGAACGCGTGGTTCGCATAACCAGCAGGGTGCCGAACGCATCTTCGAGGCGCCTGATACCCTGGCTGACGGCCGAGCGGGTAACGCCCAGACGCTCGGCGGCCGCGCTGAAGCTTCGCTCCTCTGCAACCTTAAGAAAAAGCGGTAAAAGATTAAGATCGATTTTCATTGTCCAACGCTGCTAACCAGTGGGTCCAGTAAAGGAGGATATAAGAAACAATCTTAACCTTCTATGATTTCTCTGAACCCAACAAAGGAGCAGATTATGAACAAAGTTATTCTTATTACCGGCGCATCCAGCGGTATTGGCGAAGGCATTGCAAGAGAGCTTGGGCAGGCAGGCGCGAAGGTATTGTTAGGCGCCCGCAGGCGGGATCGTATCGACGCCATTGCCGCAGAAATACGCAGTGCGGGCGGCACGGCGCAGGCGTGCGAGCTGGACGTGACAGACCGGCTGTCGATGGCGGCCTTCGCGCAGGCGGCGCTTGATAGCTGGGGCCGCATCGACGTGCTGATCAACAACGCCGGCATCATGCCGCTTTCTCCGCTTTCCGCCGGTAAACAGGATGAGTGGGAGCGCACCGTCGATGTTAATATCAAGGGCGTGCTGTGGGGAATTGGCGCGGTTCTCCCGGTCATGGAGGCGCAGGGCAGCGGCCAGATAATCAATATCGGCTCTATCGGCGCCCTCTCCGTCGTGCCCACCGCCGCCGTCTATTGCGCGACCAAGTTCGCGGTACGGGCAATCTCGGACGGTCTGCGCCAGGAGAGCCCGAATATTCGCGTCACCTGCGTCAACCCGGGGGTGGTGGAAAGCGAGCTTGCCTCAACCATTACCCATAAAGAGACCATGGCGGTGATGGACGCCTATCGCTCCATTGCCCTGAAACCGGCGGATATTGCCCGGGCCGTGCGGCAGGTGATAGAGGCGCCCGAAAACGTGGATACCTCAGAAATCACCATACGGCCCACAGCATCACCAAACTGAGGAAAATTTTATTTTCTCTTTTTGAAACATAAAGTTATTCATGGAGAACCGCCTCATGGACGTTACTATCAGCCCCGCCCGGCCAGAACAGTTTGCCAGCCTGCGCGCGATTGAACTGGCCGCATTTGAAACATTGCGTCTTGCGGGGGCGGTGACGGGGCAGGCCCGCGCAACCAGTCTGGAGGCGTTGCGCGAGTTCAGCCGTCACGGGCTTTTGCTTACGGCCTGTACGTCAGATTCCGTCCTGGCGGGGTTTGTAGCTGGCCGGGTGGAAGATCGCTGGCTGCATATCGCTGAGATTGACGTACACCCGGAGCGGCAGGGCCACGGGATCGGCAGACAGCTGCTGCAGGCGCTTCTCTGCGTCGGGCAGCAGCGCGGCCTGGCCGGCGCCACCCTGACAACCGACAGCCTGGCCGCGTTTAATGCCCGCTTTTACACCACGGCAGGTTTTACGTTCGTGGAAGGCGATGCGCGGCCGCCGCATCTGGCAGCCCTGATCGCAGACGAGATCGCTGAAGGCTTCGACCCGGCGCGGCGTGTGGCAATGCATCTGACCTTTTAGCGCCCCCTCTCCACGACAAGAAGATCGCCTTAGGTTCCGCGCCGCTGAAAGGCGCGCTGGCTTTTTTGACGGCCAGCGCAGATTCTCCCGCTATTTTCGCCTGCCTGTTAAAAAGCGTTAATGTTTATCGCAAATTGCGCCGTTATAGATCTCCATAAGATAAATTTTTATGTCAAAAACACCGCTGACATATTTTGTCAGCGCCGTGGGCATAATTCACAGCACAGCTTTAGTCTACGAGAAATCTATTATGACAATTCCGATCAGGAGTCGCTCAGCGGAAAGGCTGGTCGATATTCTTATGGAGCTCCATTTACACGGCGTGGTCAGCAGGCAGGCGCTGATGGAAAAATTCAATATCACCGAGCGGACAGTTTATCGCGATCTGAATGCACTCTCACCCATCGTTGAACATACCGGCGGCGGGCAGTACCGCTTAATCCATAGCGTACAGAACACCGCCGGACAAGGGCTGCACCAGACCATCGCTAACTTTTTGAATGCAGATACCTTTTTTCCGGAAAGAGGCGCGGAATTCTGGCAGAAACTGGAGTCCCGCGTTGACGAAAACCATATTCAAATCCTCAATAACGATGCCGAGCATTCGGTAGAAAAGGATATCCGCCGCTATTTACCTTCGATTGAGAAAGCGATTAAAAACCGTAATGTCTGCCGGATCGTTTATAAAGATAAAAGCCGCTCGGTTAATCCCTATAAGCTGATCAATAAAAAGAACATATGGTATTTACAAGCTACCGAAACAGGCAGATTGAAATCGTTTTCTTTAAGCCTGATAAAATGGCTTGATATCGAAAATGCCACCTTTATCCCTGAAGAGCATGCTATCACGCTGCTGGAAAACAATCTCAGCCCCTGGGTTTCGGAAGATACTTTCGAAGTGAAAATATTCATTAACGATAATATTTCGCACTATTTCCGCCGCCGTAATTTGCTGCCTCAGCAGGAGATAGTGGAAGAGCGCCCCGAAGGGGCCGTCATCCGCTGTCTGGCCGCGCATGAGAACCAGATCCTGCCGCTTATTTTTTACTGGCTGCCCAATATTCAGGTGCTGGAGCCCGCGTGGCTGAAAGAGACCTTTTTTAAAACTTTAGAAGATTACCTGGCAACGGCCCCGGCGTCGGTCGATTAAAGGCGCGTTGCATTTCAGACGACACACAACGGAGAAAAACAGATGGCATTACCTTTTATCATTCTGGGCGTCGCGGCGGCGGCGACCGCTTTTGGCGGGAAAAAAGCGTACGACGGCTACCAGAAAAAATCTGAAGCCAACGATATCTTTGATGGCGCCCAGGAGCGCTTCGATAATCGTAAAGAGACGTTCGAGGCGGCCAATACCCTCTCCTCACAAAAGCTCGAACGCCTGGGTGAGAAAGAGCTGCAAATTGGCACCGAATTTAAAGAGTTCAACACCATCGCCAAAAAGCTGTTAGAAAAAATGGCCAAAGAGGGGCAAACGGATCTGAACGTCCA
>DKMV01000309.1 GCA_002469605.1 Leclercia sp. UBA7405 | reverse complement strand
TGACCCCCTTGCGCAGGGATGCGCAGCGTCGTAACGTTGGCATGAAAAAAGGAGGGGTTATGCTTGGTTTAAAAAAGGTTCACCACATCGCGATCATTGCGACGGATTATGCGAAGAGCAAAGCGTTTTACTGCGACATCTTAGGCTTTACGCTGCAAAGCGAGGCCTACCGCGAAGAGCGCGACTCCTGGAAAGGGGACCTGGCGCTGAACGGCCAGTATGTGATTGAGCTGTTTTCCTTCCCCTTCCCCCCGGCCCGCCCGTCGCGCCCGGAGGCCTGCGGCCTGCGCCATCTCGCCTTCAGCGTCGGGGATATCGACCAGGCGGTGGCGCATCTTGAGGCGAAAGGCGTAACGTGCGAAGCCATTCGCATCGATCCTTTCACCGGCAAGCGCTTCACCTTTTTCAACGATCCGGACGGCCTGCCGCTGGAGCTGTATCAGCAGTAACGCTTGCCTCTGCCTGCAATGCCCGGTAACGTGCCGGGCATCTTTCCGTTCAGATGAAAACTATGACCGTACCCGCCATTGCGCACTCCGTTTATCCGTTCCGCCGCCTGCTGGTGGGGTTTAGCGGCGGGCTGGATTCGACCGTTTTGCTCCATCGCCTGATGCTCTGGCGCGAGCAGGCGCCGGATGTCGAACTGCGCGCTATCCACATTCATCACGGTTTAAGTCCCGACGCCAACCGCTGGGTCGAACACTGCGAGGCGCTCTGCAAAAGCTGGCGCATTCCGCTGGTGGTGGAGCGCGTCACCCTGCTTAATGACGGCTCGGGAACGGAGGCGCAGGCGCGCAAAGCGCGTTACGGCGCTTTCAAAAAGGCTCTGCTGCCGGGCGAAGCGCTGGTGACGGCGCAACATCTCAACGATCAGTGTGAAACCTTTCTGCTGGCTTTAAAGCGCGGCAGCGGCCCGGCCGGCCTGTCGGCTATGCCCGAGCGGGCGGCGTTCGCCGGTACGCAGCAGCTACGCCCGCTGCTTCGGGAGCCGCGATCCTCGCTGCTGGAGTGGGCGCAGCAGTATGACCTGCGCTGGATCGAGGATGAGAGTAATGCAGACGACGCCTACGATCGCAATTTCCTGCGCCTGCACGTAGTGCCGCCGCTTCTGCAGCGCTGGCCGCATTTTGCCGAGGCGACGGCACGAAGCGCCGCGCTCTGCGCTGAGCAGGAGCAGCTGCTGGACGAACTGCTGGCCGACGAGCTGAAATCACTCATAAGCGAAGAGGGCAGCCTGCTGATAGCTCCCCTCTTAACGGTGAGCGCGGTCCGGCGCGCGGCGCTTATTCGCCGCTGGCTGGGAATGAAAGGGGCATTAATGCCCTCACGCGCCATGATAAATCGTCTCTGGGAGGAGGTCGCGCTTGCCCGTGACGACGCCAGTCCGATACTGAATCTGGGAGAGGGCGAGGTGCGCCGTTTTCGCGGCTCGCTGTGGTGGGTGCAAACGCCGCCGTCGCTGGCAGACGAGACGATTTCCTGGCCCGATCCCACGCGCCCGCTGACGCTCCCCCAGGCCTGGGGAACGCTTTCCTTCACGGCAGGCGGCAATATACGTCAGCCGCGGCCGGACGAGCCGGTCACGGTGCGCTTTCAGGCCAGCGGCACTTTGCACATTGTCGGGCGTCACGGCGGGCGGAAGATCAAAAAAATCTGGCAGGAGCTGGGCGTGCCGCCCTGGCTGCGTGATACCACGCCGCTGCTCTATTACGGGGAGACGCTGATAGCCGCCGCCGGGCGCTTTGTCACGCTGGAAGGGGCAACGGAGGCGGAAGAGGGTATGAACGTTGTGTGGGAAAGATAACGGGCAGCGTTCTGCCCGTTACCAACTGTCAGGACTCGCTCACCACGACGGTGCCGATTTCAGGATGGCTAAAGCTGGAAATTTTATCCAGACGCAGCTCGCGCGTAGCGCCCGCATCTTCTACGACCAGATACTCCACGTTTTTTCGCGACACCAGGTCGTTCGCTTTGGCCTTAAGAACCTCACCATCTTTCAGGGTTAGCGCCAGAATTAAATGATGCTGGCAGGCGAGTTCCAGATTGTCATAGTCATCACAATTGATGGGTTGATAGATCTCATTCATTGACATAATCGCTCACCAGTAAATTCGCAGCAGCATACGCCGCTTTTTCTTTGACCGATTCTGAAAGGCCGTCGTCCGACGCGATCTCATTCAGAGCTTTCAATACACAGCCCAGCGCATCCGGGACATAGCCCAGGTCTCCGCTGGCGATTTCCGCATATCGTTTGCGAATTAGCTCACAATAATTATTCACATCCCCTCCTGCCAGCGCAATGGCTTTACTGTGAGATACAACTAAGCCTACGAAGATTAGCTCTGTTTAGCAAGGTGACTATACCATACTCATTTAAGCAATATCAGCGGGTTGATAGCCGGGCGCTCTGCATGTCCGTAACAGCCTTTTAGCGTATATTTCGCTACAATGCGTAACGGATTAGAAAGGAGTCCTTACATGGCGCTTAAAGCGACAATTTACAAAGCGACGGTCAATGTCGCCGATCTCGACCGCAATCAGTTTCTTGATGCCACCTTAACCCTGGCGCGTCACCCCTCGGAAACGCAGGAGCGCATGATGCTGCGCCTGCTGGCATGGATTAAATATGCCAACGAGCGGCTGCAGTTCACCCGCGGGTTAAGCGCCGAAGATGAACCCGATGCCTGGCTGCTGAACGACCATCTGGGTATCGATCTGTGGATTGAGATGGGACTACCGGACGAGCGTCGCATCAAAAAAGCCTGTAACCAGGCGGCGGAAGTGGCGCTTTTTACCTACAACAGCCGTGCTGCGGAGATCTGGTGGCAGCAAAATAAAAGCAAATGTTCGCAATTCAGTAACTTATCGATTTGGTATCTGGATGACGAGCAGCTGAACCAGCTCAGCGCCTTTGCCGGACGGACGATGTCGCTGCAGGCGACGATTCAGGAAGGGGCTATCTGGCTGTCGGATGAGCAGAATAATCTGGAAATCCACTTTACGCCGTGGCAACAGCGTCCATGATTGTTATCTCCCGTAACGTCTCGCTGGCGGACAGCGAAGTCGAGATTACGGCGATCCGCGCGCAGGGCGCCGGTGGCCAGCATGTGAATAAAGCCTCTACGGCGATCCATCTGCGTTTTGATATACGCGCCTCCAGCCTGCCTGACTCTTATAAGGAGCGGCTGCTGGCTGCCAGCCACCACCTTCTTACCAGCGATGGTATGATTATTATTAAAGCGCAGGAGTACCGTAGCCAGGAGTTAAACCGCGAAGCGGCACTTTCGCGGCTGGTGGCGGTCATACAGGAATTAACTGCCGTGCAAAAATCGCGTCGGGCAACCCGCCCGACGCGCGCTTCAAAGGAGCGACGGTTGTCGGCAAAATCACAAAAATCGACCGTTAAGTCACTGCGCGGCAAAGTCCGTCGCCCTCAGGATTAAGAGGCGACAAAACACTATTTCAGAAGGAATATAGGGTGAAAAAAGCGATTCTGTCACTGATGGCCGCAAGCACATTGTTTGCACTGTTCGGTTGTAATCAACGGTCTGAAACGCAGGCGCTGCAACCTGCGCAGGCGGAAACCCTGGCACCTATGCAGCAGAGCTGGCGCGGTGTGCTGCCCTGTGCCGATTGCGAAGGCATTGAAACCTCGCTGTTCCTGGAAAAAGACGGAACCTGGGTGATGAACCAGCGCTATCAGGGGGCCAAAACGCCGTCTTCTTTCGCCACTTATGGCAGTTGGGCGCGCACCGCCGAAAAACTGGTGCTGACCGATAACGAAGGTCAGAAGCGCTATTTCCATGCTAAAGGCGATGCGCTGGAGATGCTCGATACCGAAGGCAATCCTATTGAGTCACAATTTAACTACACGCTGCAGCCGGTGAAAGCGGCGCTCCCCACCACGCCGATGGCGATGCGCGGCATGTATGTTTATCGGGCAGATGCGGCAGTCTTTACCGACTGCGTAACCGGTAAGGACGTTAGCGTAAGTAATAATGCCCGGCTGGAAAGGGATTACGCCGCCGCGCGCGGAAGCGATACTAAACCGGTGCTGCTGACGGTAGATGGGCACTTTACGCTGGAAGCGAATCCGGACAGCGGCGAGATGGTGAAAACCCTGGTGGCGGATCGCAACACCAGATTTGAGCAGGGTAAAGACTGCAACAGCAAATAGCAGAGATAAAAAACCCCGCCGCGGCGGGGTTTTTGGTACTTAGCCTTTAATGGCTTTCACCAGATAATCCAGCACGTCGCCGGTCTTGATCATCTGCTTCTCGCCGTTACGACGATATTTGTATTCGATATCATCGTTGTCGAGGTTACGGTCACCGATAACGATGGTGTGCGGGATACCAATCAGCTCCATATCCGCAAACATCACGCCCGGGCGCTCTTTACGATCGTCCATCAGCACATCGATACCCTGGGCGCGCAGTTCGTTATAGAACTTCTCGGCCAGCTCCTGCACGCGGTAAGACTTGTGCATGTTCATTGGCAGGATCGCAACCTGGAACGGGGCAATGTTGTCCGGCCAGACGATACCGCGCTCGTCGTGGTTCTGCTCGATGGCGGCAGCCACCACGCGAGTCACCCCGATACCGTAGCAGCCCATCGTCAGGATCTGGTTACGGCCATCTTCACCCTGTACGGCAGCGTTGAGCGCCTGAGAGTACTTGGTCCCCAGCTGGAAGATATGACCCACTTCGATGCCGCGTTTGATCTGCAGAACGCCCTGGCCGTCCGGGCTCGGATCGCCGGCCACCACGTTACGGATATCGGCAACGATCGGCGTGGCCACGTCGCGATCCCAGTTAATGCCAAAGTAGTGCTTGCCGTCGATGTTCGCGCCGGCCGCAAAATCGCTCATGGCGGCAACGGTACGGTCGATAACAACCGGGATCGGCATGTTCACCGGACCGAGAGAACCGGGACCTGCGTTGACTACCGCACGGATCTCCGCTTCGGTAGCGAAGGTCAGCGGGCTGGCAACCTGCGGCAGCTTCTCCGCTTTCACTTCGTTCAGCTCATGATCGCCACGTACCAGCAGGGCAACCAGCGGATGTCCGCTCTCTTCAACCGCTTTCACCAGCAGAGTTTTGACGGTTTTTTCGATCGGCAGGCTGTACTGCTCAACCAGCTCGGCGATGGTTTTGGCGTTCGGGGTATCAACCAGCTTCATCTCTTCGCTAGCGGCCGCGCGCGGGGTAGCTGGCGCCAGTGCTTCAGCGAATTCGATGTTAGCTGCAAAATCAGAACTGTCAGAGAAGATCACGTCATCTTCGCCGCTCTGGGCCAGCACCTGGAACTCGTGGGAGGCGCTGCCGCCGATAGAGCCGGTATCGGCCTGTACGGCGCGGAAATCGAGACCCATACGGGTAAAGATCTTGCTGTAGGCCGCGTACATCTTGTCATAGGTCTCTTGCAGCGATTCCTGTGAGGTATGGAAGGAGTAAGCGTCCTTCATCAGGAACTCACGCGAGCGCATCACGCCAAAACGCGGACGTACTTCATCACGGAATTTGGTCTGGATCTGATAGAAGTTCAGCGGCAGCTGCTTGTAGGAGCTCAGCTCGTTACGGATCAGATCGGTGATAACCTCTTCATGCGTCGGGCCCAGCACAAACGGACGATCGCCGCGATCGACAAAGCGCAGCAGCTCCGGCCCGTACTGCTCCCAGCGACCGCTCTCCTGCCACAGGTCAGCGGGCTGAACCACCGGCATAGACACCTCGATGGCACCGGCGTTATCCATCTCTTCACGCACGATATTTTCGACTTTTCGCAGGACGCGCAGGCCGGTCGGCAGCCAGGTATACAACCCGGAGGCCAGCTTGCGGATCATCCCGGCGCGCAGCATCAGCTGATGGCTGATGACTTCGGCGTCGGCAGGTGTCTCCTTCAGGGTGGAGAGCAGATATTGGCTAGTACGCATGTTGTTACGGTTCCATTTCGACGATGGGAACAGGCTCAAGACTCAGCCTGACACAAAAAAAGTGGTTTAGTTTACCAGTGTGGCAAAGATGCCAAAAGAGAGGACAATAAAATTACTGCGGCTCAAGGGCAAAGACTTCGAAGCCCGCCTCCTGCACCCGCCAGCGAACGTTAAAATCCAGCAGCCGCACGGCGTAGGTTTTACCCGCTTCTTCCTCTTTACGGTAAGCGGGACGCGGATCCTGAGCCAGCACGTCGATAATAAATTCGCGCAGGCGAGGGTAGCGTTGTTCATGCTGTAGAAGCGTGGTTTCCAGCGCATCGCTAAACCAGACCGGCATATCGGCCTGAGGAGCCTGTTGCGCGTAGCTTGCCCGGGCGTCCGGCAGGGCTTCGGCAAATGGCAGATAGGGTTTGATGTCCACCACCGGGGTGCCATCTACCAGGTCCAGCCCGCCGAGCTCCAGAATCACCTGCTCTTTCTGACAGCGTATGCCTTTCAGCTCAACAAGCGACATACCAACGGGGTTCGGGCGAAAAGTAGAGCGCGTAGCAAATACCCCCATTCGGGCATTTCCACCCAGCCTTGGCGGGCGCACCGTCGGGCGCCAGCCACCTTCCATCGTCTGATGAAAGATAAACAGCACCCAAAGATGGCTAAAAGCTTCCAGTCCGCGCACGGCATCTGCCTGATTATACGGCGCTATCAGGTGAAGCTCGCCGCCAGCGCTTTTTACCAGTCCGGGCTGGCGCGGTACGGCGAACTTCTCTTTATAGGGAGAGCGGATGACACCTATCTGCTCGAACTGGAATGTACTCATTTCGCCGAGACGTTAAGCGCAGAGCCGACGCAGACCGCCTGACGATAGCAGCCTGGCGTACCGCTGGTCACTTCACAGCTGTGCAGCAATACGGCGTTCGCTTTCATTTTGGAGGCATTGATCTGCATACGCTTGCGTGCCGTTGGAATATTCGGCGGAGAGTCCTGATTAGTGGCCTGGCAGGAGTCGCCAGAGACTTCACCCAGATCGCGGAACGGTTTACCGATGAGGTCTTCCGCGTTGGTATAAATGCGTACCGGTGCCGCGCGCGGCGCTTTTGGTTTTGCTGGCTCCGCTTTTGGCGGGGTTGCAGTGCTTTTGACAGGTTCAACAGGAGATCTGCTTAGCATGGAACAGCCGCTCAGCATCAGTGCTAAAAGACAGATCGGTAAAGCACGCATATTCTTTCCTCAGTGAATAATCAAACGTCAGTTATTGAATCAGTTGCCCGTATAAATGACAAGACGGGCTTGCGCCCGTCCTGAATGATATTACACAAAGAGAAGATTACCAGCCTTTAACTGC
>DKMV01000240.1:13766-14734 GCA_002469605.1 Leclercia sp. UBA7405 | reverse complement strand
GCAGAACATAAACCCGGACCAGACGCTGAAAAAGAGCAGCGCAATCAGCACGCCAAAGCGGATGCTGTGAAGCCTCATCAGGCGCGGCGGGATCAGCGGGTGGGCGTTGTTGCGCTCTTTTTTCCGCGCGTTGGCCGCCATCACCAGCGCCAGCGGAATCACGGCGACGAGCATCGCCTTCAGCGGCCAGGACCAGTGCCACTGCGGGCCAAGCGCCATCGGGAACAGCAAGCAGCAGAGAATAGCGGCAAGCAGCGCGGTGCCCGTCCAGTCGATGCGCGAGGGGGTATCCCGGCGCGTTTCCGGCACAAAGCGGCGGCTCAGCGCCAGCACCAGCAGGCAGATGGGGACGTTGATAAAGAAGGCGTTGCGCCAGCCCAGCCCGGCGATATCCGCCGACACCAGCCAGCCACCTCCCATCTGCCCGACAATAAAGGCGATACCGCCGATGCCGCCAAACAGGCTGATGGCCTTCGCGTGGGCGCTGCCCTTCAGCGTGACGTGCAGGGTGGCGAGGATCTGCGGCACGATCAGCGCCGCTCCGGCCCCCTGCACCGCGCGGGCGGCAAGCAGCTGCGCTACGCTGCCCGCCATGCCGCACAGCAGCGAGGCAAGGCCAAATATCGCGACTCCAGCCATAAACAGCCGCCGGCGGCCGAGGTTATCCCCCAGCTTGCTGCCGAGCGCCAGGCAGACGGCGAAGGCCACACCGTAGAGCGCGACAATCAGCTCCAGTTCGGTGGCGCTGGCCTGTAAAGAGTGGGTGATAGAGTCCAGCGCCACGTTGGTGATGGAGGTATCGATCAGCGGCAGCATCTGGCCGGTGAGCAGTAAGACGAGGCCGGTGCGCCCCGGTGAAACGACGGACGAATTCATGGTAACTCCATTGCGTCAGAGAGCTGAGGGACGTAGCATCAACCATCTGATAAACGGGTACCAGTTCTTGCTTATACTGGTACTGGCACTAC
>DKMV01000240.1:0-13616 GCA_002469605.1 Leclercia sp. UBA7405 | reverse complement strand
CTGGTACTGGCACTACCATGCAGGGGGCCCTATGGCGCTGATGTCTGAACCCGTCACCTCACTTCAGGATGACACCCGAAAACAGCTGGGGGCGTTTTTACGCACCCGTCGCGAAAGCCTGGATCCCCAGCGCCTGGGGCTGCCGCGCAGCGGTCGTCGCCGCACGCCGGGCCTGCGCCGGGAAGAGGTGGCCCTGCTGGCGGACGTGGGGGTCACCTGGTACACCTGGCTGGAGCAGGGGAGGGATGTCAATCCGTCCAGCCAGGTAATGGCGGCGGTGGCGAAGGCGTTACAATGCACCCCCACCGAAACCCGCCACCTCTTTGTGCTGGCGGGTCTGCCGCCGGGCGAAGCGCCACAGCTGTTGCCCTGCGAAGGGATCAGCGAAGGCACCCGGCGGCTGCTTGATACCCTGATGCCGAAACCCGCCAGCATCCAGAAACCCAACTTCGATATCGTGGCCTGGAATGACAGCTTCGGCCATCTGATGGGCGTCGATTTCAATGCTATCCCGCCTGAAGATCGCAACTGCATCTATCTCTATCTCACCCATCCGGCGTGGCGTGAACGGCTGGGCAAGCGCGGCGACGTGCTGGCGATTTTCGTCTCCTATTTCCGCGCGGCGATGGCCGAGCACCGGGGCGATCCGCAGTGGGAGGCGAAGCTGGCGCGCTTTTTTGCGGTATCGGAAGAGTTTAAAACCCTCTGGCATCAGCGCTACGAGGTACGCGGCGTGGAGAATCAGCTAAAGCTCTTTACCCATCCGCAGCTGGGGGATTTTCATCTCCAGCAGATGTACTGGTACTCGGCACCGCGCAACGGTTCGCGTCTGCTGGTCTATCTGCCGGTGGATGAGCAGGGCGAGCAGGCCCTGGCATGGCTGGCGCAACAGGCAGTTATAGCCGGTTAATTTACCTTTCAGGGAGAGAACATGAACGTCACCCGTAAACAGGAGCGCCAGCTGCGCCGGGCCCTCGCCGAATGGGAGCAGGAGGGGGCGCTGAGCGCCAGCGAGCATCAGCGGCTGGCGGCCACCTTAACGCGCGTCGCCCTCGACTGGCAGCGCCTGAGCCGCTACGCCATCTGGACCGCGCTCGCCTGCGCCATTATCGCCATCGGCAGCCTCTTTGCCGACAGCGGGCTGATGGCCTGGCTCGCCGACCTTTTTGTGTTCTCGTCCTTGGCCCGCATCGGGCTGCCCGCCGCGCTGGCGGTGGGGTTTTACCTGTGGGGTTTTGGCCGCCAGCGGCGGGAAACCCGCTGGCACTACAGCACCGAAGGGCTGCTGTTCCTTGGCGTGCTCTTTACGGCCATAGCCCTGTGGCAGCTGGGCGAGCGGCTGGATACCGGCAGCGGGCACATTGCGCCGCTATTTCTGGCAGGCTGCGCGGTATACGGGCTGGTGGGATTCCTCGGCCGTTCCGGGCTGGTGTGGCTCTTCTTCTTACTCTCGCTCGGCAACTGGTTTGGCGCCGAGACGGGCTATATCTCCGGGTGGGGCGCTTACTGGCTGGGCATGAACTATCCGGTGCGCTTTATCTTTTTCGCCGCGGTGCTGCTGACGCTGTGCTGGTGGCTGAAGGGGATGCTGATTAAGCGCCATCTCTACGTCACCAGCAAGGCGACCGGGCTAAGCTACCTGTTTATCGCTCTGTGGATCATGTCGATTTTCGGCAACTACGACATAGACAACTGGTACGGCGTGACCCGCGCGGCGCTGCTGCCCTGGGCGCTGCTGTTTGCCGTGGCGGCGGCAGTCTGCATCTACATCAGCCTGAAAACCGACGACGGCATGCTGCGCGGTTTTGGCCTGACCTTTCTGGCGATCAACCTCTATACCCGCTATTTCGAATACTTCTGGGACGGCATGCATAAGGTGCTGTTCTTCCTGATCCTGGCGGTGTCGCTGGCGGCTCTGGGGCGGTATGCGGAGAAGATCTGGCACGCGACGGCGCGAAGGACATAATCTTTTTACGAGACGTTTTCCACAATTACACGCCCAATCTGATCCCTGTCGCAAAAGCACATAAAGTAGTGCAACAAAGGAAAATTACCCTTTAATGCAAATTGCCTTATGTGCTAATTTTTTCAGGGACGGGAAAGCATGTTTACACTCTATATCCATGCACAAGTCAGGGAGGAACTGCTGGCGTTGCCTGCCGGGGTGCAGGCCAGAATGATCCGGCAGCTCGATAAGTTACGCAGCGATCCCACGGCATTGCGCGAGCCGGACAGCAAACCTCTGGCGCACGGCCTCTTTGAGATCCGTACGCGAGGCCCGGTTCATAGCCGTGGTATTTATCTGTTTCAGCGCGGAAAGACGATTTTCTTACTGCGTATCTTTATCAAGAAGACGCAGAAAACCCCTTCGGCAGAGATTCGGCTGGCGCTAAAACGCAAACAGGAGATGCTGGATGAGCAAAAAAATAATCGACTGGAATGAACTACGTTCAGAACTGCTGAGCCATCCTGAGGTGCAGGCGGCATTTGATGCCGAAGCGCGTAAAACGCGTTTGCAGCAGATGCTGGCGCAATGGCGCGAGCATGCGGGGCTGACGCGCGCGCAGGTGGCACAGCGGATGGGGGTCAGTGCCCCAACGGTCACCCGAATGGAGGCCAATATTACGCGGGCAAGCCTCGATACGCTGACACGCTATGCCCTGGTATGCGGCGTTAAGCACCCGCAGATTTTACTCTATTAAATGCAGTGCACGCCGCAGCGCGGCGTGCACAGAAGCCTTAGCACTCGGTAATAATAGTGCTTAACGGCAGGCGGGATTTTGGCAGCGCGGCGTTGAAATCCTCCACGCTGTGGTGGCCAACCGGCACCACCACCAGGCTGGTGAAGCCTTTCTCTTTCAGACCGAACTCTTCGTCCAGCACCGCGGCGTCAAAGCCTTCGATCGGCACCGCGTCCAGGCCCATGGCGGCCACGCCCAGCAGGAAGTTACCCACGTTCAGGTAAACCTGTTTCGCCATCCACTGGTGATCGTCTTTCAGATCGACACGGTGCAGGTCGGCAAAGAAAGTGCGGCCTTTATGGTTGGCGGCTTTGGCTTCCGGCGTGGCGAAGCGGCCATCGGCCTCTTCCTGATCCACGACGCGCTCCAGCCAGGCATCATCCATGGCGGTTTTGGCGCAGAACACCACCACGTGGGAGGCGTCCAGCATCTTACGTTCGTTGAAAACAAAGCCGCCGGCGGCGGATTTTGCCACGCGCGCTTTGCCCGCGTCGGTGCTGGCCACGATAAAGTGCCACGGCTGCGAGTTGGTGCTGGACGGACTGTATTGCAGCAGGGTTTTCACCTGCTCTGCTTCCTCAGCGGTCAGTTTTTTGCTCGGGTCAAAAGCCTTAGTAGAGTAGCGTTTTAAGGCAACAGAAATAATATCCATAACAACTCCTGGTGAATGAAATACGCCCTCAGCGAGGCGCAAAGGAGAGCAGATTACAGCGGGAAGTGAAAAAAGAGTAGTACGTTAAATGCGTTTAAACTGTTCGTGTAAGATGAACAATCAGCTGGGGCGGAGCCGCTTTTGGGCACGCTTCGGTAACTTATCGACGACCCGATCCCAGGAGGCCTGAATCAGGTCTGCCAGCAGGTCGGGGGAGATATCATCTCCGGCGTAAACCGAGATCCAGTGTTTTTTATTCAGGTGATAACCCGGCTCGATGCTGGGGTAGATGGCCTGGTTAAGCAGCGAGATTTCCGGATCGCACTTCAGGCTGACGTGCGAGCGACCGCGCGCCACGCCCATCAGCATAAAAATCTTCCCTTCCACCTTAAAGACGTCGTACTCCGGGCCAAAGGGCCAGCAGTGCTCGGTGAAGGGCTGCTCCAGCGCGATACGCTTCGCGCACTCCTGCAGGGCTTTACTGTCCATCTCGCTCCTCGTCGGCTAGCCCGCGCCACATGGCTTCAAAGCCCAGCGATTTGACCTCCACGGCGCGGGAGGGATCCCGGGTGGCAAACTCCATGGTGGTCTCCGCCAGCGACAGGAAAATGGCGTCGCCGAAGGTGCGGAATTCGTCAGACATAAACACCGGGCGGATGGAGCGGCGGCAGAGTTCGTGCAGCTCCGGGAACATATCTTTTACCGCCTGCTCGGTTTCAGCGTTGATCTTTTCACTCACCCCAAGCTGACGAATAGCGGCATGGGCAACGGGGTTGCGGATCCCCCAGTCTACATAGCTGTTCCAGATATTACGGGTATGCTCTTTCGGCCGGGTAATAGTGCGATCCAGATTGGCCAGCATCGTCTGGCACAGATCCTGCTTCAGGTGCAGATAGAGGGCGTTCAGCAGGTCGTCTTTGGTGGCAAAGTAGCGAAACAGGGTGCCTTCGGCAACGCCGGCGTTACGGGCGATTAAGGCCGTGGATGCCGCAATCCCCGACTGCGCAAATGCAGCCGTTGCCGCCTCCAGTAACGCCAGTTTCTTATCTTCACTCTTCGGACGTGCCACCCAACTTCCCCCTCGCCAAATGTAAAAAAACGTATTGAATCACGCGTTTCATACGGCTGCAACGCGGAATGTCAAAGATCGAAAACGTCTTGACGATATATTCATCGTATCTATAATGAGTGCTTACTCACTCATAATCAAGTTTTGCCCGCGCAAACCAGCGGATGGGGCGCGAAATCGGGTTGGGATATGAAAAAGCCTCTCATTGTCAGCGTGGTGGTAGTCATGATTATTGCGTCAGCGGCGAGTTTGCCCTTTGTACTAAACGCTGGTTTCGGACAAGCCCCACAGGGCGAGCAGCTCAGCGCGGTAGAGGCTTCACCGCACTATCGCGAGGGGCAGTTTCACAACGCCCTGCCGACCCCGGGCTATACCGGCAGCAAAAGCACCCTGCGGGCATGGTGGGATTTCCTGACGGTGAAAACCGACAACGCGCGCCCGGCCGCGCCGCTGCCGGTGGTGAAAACCGATCTGGCCTGCCTGCCGCCGGAGCAGGAGACGCTGGTCTGGCTGGGGCACTCCTCCTGGTATCTGCAGCTGGCGGGCAAACGCATTCTGATCGATCCGGTGTTCAGCAACTACGCGGCGCCGTTCTCCTTCCTCAATAAAGCCTTTGACGGCGATTACCCATGGAAGGCGGAGGCGATGCCGGAGATCGATCTTCTGATTATCTCCCACGATCACTACGATCATCTGGATTACGCCACCATTAAGGCGCTGATGCCGAAGGTAAAACGCGTGGTGACGCCGCTGGGGGTAGGTTCCCATCTGCGCTACTGGGGCATGAAGCCGGAGATTATTGAGGAGCGCGACTGGAACCAGTCGGTGCGCATCAGCGACGCGCTGACCGTACACCTGCTGCCCGCGCGCCACTTTTCCGGGCGCGGCCTGAAACGCAACCAGACCCTGTGGGGCAGCTTTATGTTTGTCACCCCAGAGCGCAAGGTCTACTACAGCGGTGACTCGGGCTATGGCCCGCACTTTCGCGCCATCGGCGAGCAGTTTGGCGAGGTGGACCTGGCGATCATGGAGAACGGCCAGTATGACCAGGACTGGAAATATATTCATATGCAGCCGGCTGAAACCGCACAGGCCGCGGCGGATCTCAACGCCAGAGCAGTGGTGCCGGGGCATAACGGACGCTTTGTTCTGGCAAAACACAGCTGGAACGACCCGCTGATCCAGCTGGCGCGCGCCAGTCAGGATAAAAATTACCGGCTGTTAACGCCCGAGCTGGGCGAGCCGGTGCAGGTAAACAACGCCACGCAGCAATTTCGTGAGTGGTGGGATTAATGGTAACTCGAGGAGAAGAGGGGGAGAGCAGCATGACTATTTCCGCTCAGGTAATCGACACTATCGTCGAGTGGATCGACGACAACCTTCATCAGCCATTGCGCATTGACGAGATAGCGCGCCATGCGGGTTATTCCAAATGGCATTTACAGCGGCTATTTATGCAGTACAAGGGCGAAAGCCTGGGACGTTATATTCGTGAGCGCAAGCTGCGGCTGGCGGCGAAGGATCTGCGCGAGTCGGATGAGAAGGTGTATGACATTTGCCTGCGCTATGGTTTTGATTCCCAGCAGACCTTTACCCGGGTCTTTACCCGCACCTTTAACCAGCCGCCGGGCGCCTACCGCAAAGAGAACCACACCCAGGCGCATTGAAGTCCCCGAATCATACGGCCTTTCCTATTGCCAGCTACGCTATTGCAAGCAATTCGCATTTGCATTAGCGTAGCTGGCAAATTTTTGGATAAAAGGCTGCCAATGAAAACGGTGTGGAGTGGATTGCTGATTGGGCTAAGCGCGCAGCCAGCAATGGCGATAACCTGTGAACACCCGGCGCAACAGGGAGAGCAGCAGGGCAAGTTCGACGCCAGCGGCGAGGTCTGTTTTATGCTGCCGGTGCTGGGGGAGAACGTCGTCTCCGCTACCCTGACCGGGGTGACCGATGCCGCCCTGCTGGACGGACAAAGCCGGCCGATCCGCAGCCTGATAACCAACGGGCCGCAGGATGGCGAGCACTCACTCTTATTTGCCCTTCCGGTGAAGCATCCCTCTTCGCTGGTGCTGCACGGGCCGGAAGGGGTGAAGTGGCGTTTCGCATGGCAGATGCGAGAGACCGTACCGCTGGCACGCGCGCAGGATGTTGCCCCGGAAAGCCCGACGCTGCAGGCGCTCGCCCGCAGCCTGGCGGCCGGGGGCACTACCGGGGCGTTCTGGCAGCGGGTCGCGCGGGAGGGTACGCCGCTGGTGGAGCCGGTAGATAGCGACCACAAGCGCGTCACCTTTTTATGGCGCGGCGCGCGGCAAAACGTCTTTATTTTTGGCTCGCCGGCGGGGGAGCACGATCCGCTTTTTCGGCTGGGCCGCTCCGACGTCTGGTTTCGCAGTTACGTGGTACCTGCGGATACCCTGATGCAGTACAAGCTGGCCCCCGATGTGCCCCGGCTACAGGGCAGCCCGCGGGAGCAGCGCCGGGCGATCCTGGTCAGCGCCCAGGCCGATCCGCTCAATCCTGCTACGGCCGGCGATGGCAAACAGGATCGCTGGAACCGCTTCTCGCTTCTCGATCTTAGCCCGGCGAGATATTGCCAGGCACAGGCCGCCGCAAAACCCATTACCCAGGGCTCGCTCACCCGCCATACCTTCACCAGCAGGCAGCTCGGCAATAGCCGGGAGGTGATGATCTACCGCCCGCGCGGAGATCAGCCCGCCCGCTGGACGCTGATCCTGTTCGACGGACAGGTTTACCAGCGCGATTACCATCTGGCTAACATCATGGATAGCCTCATCGCCCGCCATCTTCTGCCGCCAGTCAACCTGGTATTAATCGACAGCCTCGATCACCCCCGGCGCAGTAAAGAGCTGCCACCTAACCCGCGCTTCGCCAACGCCATGGCACACGAGCTGCTGCCGTGGCTGCGCGGGCAGGGTATCGCTCTGCAGCGGCAAAAAACGGTGCTGGCGGGCTCCAGCTACGGCGGCATCGCGGCCTCCTGGGTGGCGCTGCGCTATCCGCGCCTGTTTGGCAACGTGCTGAGCCTCTCCGGCTCTTACTGGTGGGCGCCGGAAGGGGAGGAGGCCAGCTGGCTAACGCGCCAGTATCAGCAGTCGCCGCGCTACCCGATCCGCTTCTGGCTGCAGGCCGGCAAATTTGAAACCGGCGGGCCGGACGGCGGGATCTACCGCAATACGCGCGAATTTGAGCAGGTACTGAAAGAGAAAGGCTATCGGGTGAGTTTCCATCCGTGGTCCAGCGGCCATGACTACGTCGCCTGGTGCGAAGCGCTGGTCCACGGTATGCGCGACTTTACCGGCCTACGCCGCCCGTGAGAACCAGCGGCGCCAGATAAAACGCAGGACAAAAAACTCAACAGTGCCCAGCAGTAAAAACCAGAGGCAGAACAGAATGGTGTAAAGCTGATTCAGATCGACCATATGGAAGGTGGTCATCAGCTTTTGCGCCAGCAGCAGACCCAGGGAGGGGGCGGGCAGCAGCAGCACGGAGAGAAAGGCCATCAGCAAAATGCCGCCTGCCGTTAACAGGGATTCTAACGGGTGTCTCATCTTTATGTTAATCGTCAGTTAAAAATAGCATTGTCCGGGATATGGCAACGTAAAGCAATATTAACCTCCGGCCACTGTGGCGGATAAATAATCCGCCGCTAGTGGCTTTTATTTCTCTTATTTCTCGCCCGAAATTAAATAAATCACTTTCTGTGTAAATTAATGTCATCCTCCCGCCAATACTCTTACAAAGTGATAAGTGCTATAGCCAATTAACGTGGCGATAACAATGGCAGCGACGATATATAACGCCAGGCGGTGACCGCGATAAATACCAAACATGGATCCCCCTTGTTTAATGTCGGTTTAGAAATATTTTGTAAGAATCACCTTATCAAATAAATGATAAGGCGTCCTGAGAAATTTCGCAGTAAATATATTGCGCTAAATCAATTTCTACATTGTCTTTTCATTTATCGCAATTTTCTATTTATAGGCCAGAAAGGATTACCGGCTGCCATTCACATAATTAAGGAGCGAAACGATGACCAACATGCCGAAAACGCAGAACCTGCCGCCAACCCCGCCGAAAGCGGTAGAGCAGGCCTGGCAGCAGACCGTTGAGCAGACGCTGGAGCAGCAGCAGACTACTGCCAGCGGCTTGGACCAGGCTGAGGCGGTTATACGTCTGAATAGATATGGCCCGAATGCCCTGCCGGAAAAAAAAGCCCGACCGGCCTGGCTGCGTTTTCTGGCCCATTTTAATGATGTTTTAATTTATGTGCTTCTGGCGGCGGCAGTATTAACTGCCGTGATGGGGCACTGGGTCGATACGCTGGTTATTCTCGGCGTGGCGGTCATTAACGCCTTAATTGGCCATATTCAGGAAAGCAACGCCGAAAAATCCCTGCAAAGTATTCGGAATATGCTATCGAGTGACGCGCGCGTTATTCGTAACGGCGTGCACGAAACTATTCAAACCACCGAAATAGTTCCGGGGGATATTATTGTATTGCGCGCTGGCGATCGCGTCCCGGCAGATATGCGCGTTATTGAAGCGCATAATTTACGCGTGGAAGAGGCTATTCTTACCGGCGAATCAACGGTGGTGGATAAACATACCGATCCGCTGAGCGGCGATCTGTCGCTGGGCGACCGCACCAACCTGCTCTTCTCCGGGACCACCGTCAGCGCCGGTGGTGGGGTAGGGGTGGTTATTGCCGCCGGTCAGGATACCGAGCTCGGCCACATCAACCAGATGATGGCCGGCATCGAGAAGCACCGCACCCCGCTGCTGGTGCAGATGGACAAGCTCGGCAAGGCGATCTTCGCCATTATTCTGGCGATGATGGCGGCGCTCTTTGTCTTCAGCATGCTGCTGCGCGACATTCCGCTCGGCGAGCTACTGCTTTCTCTGATTAGCCTGGCGGTAGCGGCGGTGCCGGAGGGTTTACCGGCCATTATCTCTATTATTCTTTCCCTCGGCGTGCAGGCGATGGCGCGCAAGCGGGCGATTATCCGCAAACTGCCCACCGTTGAGACCCTGGGGGCGATGACCGTGGTCTGCTCGGATAAAACCGGCACCCTGACCATGAACGAAATGACGGTGAAAGCCATTATCACCGCCGACAGCTGCTACACCGTAGACGGCAACAGCTACGAGCCGGTGGGCAACATCTGCCTCGAAGGGAGCGACGAGCCGGTGAAGGTTCTGCCGGGTTCGGTGCTGGAGCAGTACCTGCGCACCATCGATCTCTGCAACGACAGCCAGCTTGTCCAGGATGAGCGCGGCCTGTGGGGCATTACCGGTGGCCCAACCGAAGGGGCGCTGAAGGTGTTGGCCGCCAAAGCGAAGCTGGCGCCGGTCGAGACCGCCCTGGTTAGCAAAATCCCGTTCGACTCTCAGTACAAGTACATGAGTACCCATCACCGCATTGGTAACCAGTCGCAGATCCTGGTTACCGGCGCGCCGGATGTCATTTTTACCCTCTGCGCCGAGCAGCAGAGCCGCTACGGGGCAGAAGCCTTTAACCGCGCCTACTGGGAAGCGGAGATAGAGCGCTTTGCCCGCCAGGGGCTGCGCATGGTGGCCGCGGCCTTTAAGCCTGCCGCTGCGGATACCACCACCCTGACGCACGACGATCTGGGCAGCGGCCTGATCTTCCTCGGTATTGCCGGGATGATGGATCCGCCGCGTCCGGAAGCTATCGAGGCCATCCACGCCTGCCAGCAGGCCGGGATCCGCGTGAAGATGATCACCGGCGATCACCCACAAACCGCCATGAGCATCGGGCAGATGCTGGGGATCAGCAACAGCACCCAGGCGATCACCGGCTACCAGCTGGAGCTGATGGACGATGCCGAACTGGCCAGCGCTGCGGTGGAGTACGACATCTTTGCCCGCACCAGCCCGGAGCATAAGCTGCGCCTGGTGAAGGCCCTGCAGGAGAAGGGCGAGATCGTCGGCATGACCGGCGACGGGGTGAACGATGCGCCGGCGCTGCGTCAGGCGGACGTGGGTATCGCCATGGGCATCAAAGGCACCGAGGTGACCAAAGAGGCGGCCGACATGGTCCTGACGGATGACAACTTTGCCACCATCGCCAGCTCGGTGAAGGAGGGGCGCCGCGTCTACGACAACCTGAAGAAGACCATTCTGTTTATCATGCCCACCAACCTGGCGCAGGGGCTGCTGATTATCATCGCCCTGCTGGCGGGTAACGTGATCCCGCTGACGCCGGTGCTGATTTTGTGGATGAACATGGCTACCTCCGCCACGCTCTCCTTTGGCCTGGCCTTTGAAGCCGCCGAGCGCAACATCATGAAGCGCCCGCCGCGCCAGACGGCACAGCACGTAATGGACGCCTTCGCCGTCTGGCGCGTGGCCTTTGTCGGCACCATGATTGCCGTCGCCGCCTTCGCGCTGGAAGCCTGGCTGGCCCCGCGTGGCCACAGCGCCGAGTTTATCCGCACCGTGCTGCTGCAGATGCTGGTCTGCGCCCAGTGGGTCTACATGATCAACTGCCGCAACAGCGAGGGCTTCTCCCTCAACCGCGGTCTGCTGGCGAACAAAGGCATCTGGCTGGTGACCGGCGTACTGCTTCTGCTGCAGCTGGCCATCATCTACCTGCCGTTTATGCAGATGCTGTTTGGTACCGAAGCGCTGCCGCTGCGCTACTGGGGTGTGACCCTGGCGGTGGCGGGGGTGATGTTCTTCATCGTCGAAATCGAGAAGCGCCTGACCCGCAGGTTCCGTAAAGCAACATAACGTTCTGCCCCCCGGCGTAAAGCCGGGGGGACTCACCAAGAGGCACTTCCCATGAAACAGGCCCTCCTGCGCGCCGCACTGGCCAGCGCACTCCTCGTCTGCACCCTGAAACCCGCCCTTGCCGCCGCGATCCCCGTACGCATCGCCACCGTGGAGCAAACCGCGCATGCCGGCGAACGCCAGATCCCCGGCCGTATCGAAGCCATCCACAGCGTTGAGCTGCGCGCCCGCACGGAAGGGAGCATCACCCGCATTCACTTCCGCGACGGGCAGGAGGTAAAACAGGGGGAGCTGCTGTTTGAGCTGGACGATGCCGAGCCGCGCGCCGCCGTGCGGCTGGCCGAAGCAGAGGTGAAAAGCGCCGAAGCGACATTGCGTCAGGCGCAGCAGCAGCTGACCCGCTTTGCGAGTCTGGGGAATAGCAACGCCATTAGCCGTCACGACGTGGATAACGCGCGGATGCAGCGCGACGTCGCCCGCGCCGCGCTGGAGCAGGCCAGAGCCCGACTCGAGGCCCGCAAGGTAACCCTGGCCTATACCCGCATTACCTCACCCATCGCGGGCCGCGTGGGGCACAGCCGCTTCCATGTGGGCAGCCTGGTCAACCCCGCCAGCGGCGTGCTGGTAGAGGTGGTGCAGCTTGACCCGATCCGCGTCGCCTTTGCGCTGGAGGAGGGATCCTTTGCCGCCAAGGCGGGGCAGCATGCGGATATCAGCGCCCTGAAACAGGCCTGGCAGGCCCAGCTGGTGGATAACGACCAGCGCATAAGCGGCACCCTGACCTCGGTGGATAACCGAATCGATCCGCGCACCGCCAGCGTGATGCTGCGCGCCGAATTTGCCAATCCTCGCCATCAGCTGTTGCCCGGCGGGAGCGTCAACGTCTGGCTGCGCCCGCGCGGCGAGCAGAGCGTCTTAACCCTGCCTGCCGCCGCGGTGCAACAAAACGACGAGGGGTTTTATGCCTGGGTACTCAACGAAGAGGACAAGGTTGAGAAGCGCCCCCTGACCGTTGCCGGGCAGGTGGGGCAACGGTTTCAGATCGCATCCGGCGTGCTGCCGGGGGAGCGAGCCATTACCGACGGTGCCGGGCGCGTGCAGCCGGGCGTGGCCGTTCAGATCCTCAATTAAGGAGCCATCATGCTGACGTTTTTCATCAAACGCCCGCGCTTTGCGATGGTAATTGCGCTGACGATCCTGCTGCTGGGGGGCATTGCCCTGCGCATAATCCCCGTTGAGCAGTACCCGCAGATCGCCCCCCCGGTGGTGAACGTGTCGGCCAGCTGGCCGGGCGCCAGCGCGGCGGACGTGGCCGAGGCCATCGCCACCCCGCTGGAGACCCAGCTCAACGGCGTGGACCATATGCTCTATATGGAATCGACCAGCTCCGACGAGGGGGGCTACAGCCTGAACATCACCTTCGCCGCCGGCACGGATGCGGATCTCGCGGCCATCGACGTGCAAAACCGCGTTGCCCAGGCGGTGGCGCAGCTTCCTGCCGAGGCGCAGCAGAACGGCGTGCAGGTGCGCAAGCGCGCCACCAATCTGATGATGGGCGTCAGCCTTTACTCGCCCAACAACACCCACTCCCCGCTGTTTGTCAGCAACTACGCCAGCACCCAGGTGCGGGAAGCCCTGGCGCGCCTGCCGGGCGTCGGGCAGGTGCAGATGTTTGGCGCGCGGGACTACAGCATGCGCATCTGGCTGCGCCCGGATCGCATGAACGCCCTGAACGTCACCACCGATGATATCGCCCAGGCCCTGCGCGAGCAGAACGTCCAGGGGGCGGCGGGGCAGGTGGGGACGCCGCCGGTCTTCAACGGCCAGCAGCAGACCCTTACCATCAACGGGCTGGGGCGGCTCAACGAGGCCGAGGCCTTTGCCGATCTTATTCTTCGCGTCGGCGAGATGGGCCAGCTGGTACGCCTGAAAGAGGTGGCAAATATTGAGCTGGGCTCGCGTAGCTACAGCTCCGGCGCGCAGCTGAACGGCCATGACTCAGCCTATCTCGGCATTTACCCCGCGCCATCGGCCAACGCCCTGCGGGTAGCGGGGGCGGTGCGCGCCGAGCTGGAGCGCCTTGCGACCCGCTTCCCGGAGGATCTGCGCTGGGAGGTGAAGTTCGATACCACCGCCTTTGTCGCCGCCACCATCAAAGAGATCGGCCTCTCGCTGGCGCTGACGATGTTCGCCGTGGTGGTGGTGGTCTCCCTCTTCCTGCAGAGCTGGCGCGCGACGCTGATTGTCGCCCTGGCCATTCCGGTCTCGCTGGTCGGAACCTTTGCGGTGCTCTATGGGTTGGGCTACACCGCCAACACCCTGAGTTTGTTCGCCCTAATTCTGGCCCTCACCATGGTGGTGGATGACGCCATCG
>DKMV01000077.1:4584-4924 GCA_002469605.1 Leclercia sp. UBA7405 | reverse complement strand
CATCGAGTTATCCGGATCGCATACCGACATCGCGCCGAAGGTATCCCCGTGATAGCCGTTGCGGAAGGTGAGGAAACGCTGGCGGGTTTCGCCCCTGGCGTGCCAGTACTGGAGCGCCATTTTCATCGCCACCTCTACCGCCACCGAGCCGGAGTCGGCCAGAAAAACACACTCCAGCGCCGCCGGGGTCATCGCCACCAGCCGACGGCAGAGATCCACCGCGGGCGGGTGGGTGATCCCCCCGAACATCACGTGCGACATCTGGTCGATTTGCGCCTTCATCGCCGCGTTCAGCTGCGGGTGGTTATAGCCATGAATGGCCGCCCACCAGGAGGACATG
>DKMV01000077.1:4032-4275 GCA_002469605.1 Leclercia sp. UBA7405 | reverse complement strand
TCATAATCGACTTGTAAACCATTTTGAAAACATTTAGGTTTACAAGTATAAACCGAACCACCCATGAACAAAACCCTTTTGGAGACGCCCCATGGCTCACCACACACGCTGGACGATGTCGCAAGTTACTGCTCTTTTTGAAAAACCCCTTCTAGAACTGCTGTTTGAAGCGCAGCAGATCCACCGCCAGCACTTCGATCCCCGCCAGGTGCAGGTGAGCACGCTGCTGTCGATCAAAACCGG
>DKMV01000077.1:0-3741 GCA_002469605.1 Leclercia sp. UBA7405 | reverse complement strand
AGATTGCAAATACTGCCCGCAGAGCGCGCGCTACAAAACCGGCCTCGAGTCCGAGCGGCTGATGGAGGTGGAGCAGGTGCTGGAGTCTGCCCGCCAGGCGAAGAGCGCGGGCTCTACCCGCTTCTGCATGGGGGCGGCATGGAAAAACCCGCACGACCGGGATATGCCATATCTGGAGCAGATGGTGCAGGGGGTGAAGGCGCTGGGGATGGAGACCTGCATGACCCTCGGCACCCTCAACGATACCCAGGCCCAGCGCCTGAGCGCGGCGGGGCTGGACTACTACAACCACAACCTCGACACCTCGCCGGAGTTTTACGGCAATATCATCACCACCCGCACCTACCAGGAGCGTCTCGACACCCTCGACAAGGTGCGCGAGGCGGGGATTAAGGTCTGTTCCGGCGGCATCGTCGGGCTGGGGGAGACGGTGAAAGATCGCGCCGGCCTGCTGCTACAGCTGGCGAACCTGCCTACCCCACCGGAGAGCGTACCCATCAACATGCTGGTGAAGGTAAAGGGCACGCCGCTTGCCGACAACGACGACGTGGACGCCTTCGAGTTTATCCGCACCATCGCCGTGGCGCGCATCCTGATGCCCACCTCCTACGTGCGCCTCTCCGCCGGGCGCGAGCAGATGAACGAGCAGACCCAAGCGATGTGCTTTATGGCCGGGGCGAACTCCATTTTCTACGGCTGCAAGCTGCTCACCACCCCGAACCCGGAAGAGGACAAAGACGTCCAGCTGTTCCGCAAGCTGGGGCTAAACCCGCAGCAGACGGCGGTTGCCAGCGGCGACGTTGAACAGCAGTACCAGCTTGAGCAGCAGCTCATCCACGCCGACAGCGAACAGTTCTACAACGCGGCAGCCGTATGACCTGGCAACAACGCATCAATACCGCCCTGGAAGCACGCCGGGCGGCAGGCACCCTGCGCACGCGCAGCGAGGTGGAGCAGGGCGCCGGGCGTTTTCTTACCCATGACCGGCAGCGCTATCGCAACTTTTCCAGCAATGACTATCTGGGATTAAGCCAGCATCCGGACATTATCCGCGCCTGGCAGCAGGGGGCGGAGCAGTACGGCGTGGGCAGCGGCGGATCCGGGCACGTGAGCGGCTATACCTCGGCGCACCGGGCGCTTGAAGAGCAGCTCGCCGACTGGCTGGGCTATCCCCGGGCGCTGCTCTTTATCTCCGGTTTTGCCGCTAACCAGGCGCTGATTGCCGCCCTGATGGAGAAAGAGGATCGTATTGTTGCCGATCGCCTGAGCCACGCCTCCCTGCTGGAGGCCGCCAGCCTCAGCCCGGCGCAGCTGCGCCGCTTTGCCCACAACGACCCGGAGCAGCTCGCCGCGCTGCTGGATAAACCCTGCAGCGGCCAGCAGCTGGTGGTCACCGAGGGGATCTTCAGCATGGACGGCGACAGCGCGCCGCTGCGGAGGTTGGCGGATGCCACCCACAGCAGGCAGGGCTGGCTGATGGTGGACGACGCCCACGGCATCGGCATGACCGGCCCCCAGGGGCGCGGCAGCTGCGCCAGCCAGGGGGTATCGCCGGATCTGCTGGTGGTCACCTTTGGCAAAGCGGTAGGGGTAAGCGGCGCGGCGATCCTGTGCAGCGACGCGGTCGCCGACTACCTGCTGCAGTTCGCCCGCCATCTTATCTACAGCACCAGTATGCCTCCCGCTCAGGCGGTGGCACTGCTGGCGGCTTTTAATGTTATTCGCAGCGACGAGGGTGAGGCCAGGCGCCAGCGGCTGGCGAGCCACATCCGGCAGTTTCGCCAGGGGGCTGGTGCGCTGGCGGCAGAGCTCGCCGACTCCCACAGCGCCATTCAGCCGCTAATCGTCGGGGAGAACGACCGGGCGCTCGATCTGGCCCGGCGTTTGCGATCCCAGGGGATCTGGGTGACGGCGATCCGCCCGCCCACCGTCCCGGCAGGCTCTGCCCGTCTGCGTCTGACCCTTACCGCCGCCCACGAGGCCGCGGACATCACCGCTCTGCTGGAGGCGCTGTATGCAGCAGGTCAATAAACAGGCCATCGCCGCCGCCTTTGGCCGCGCGGCCCGGAGCTATGAACGCCACGACGGGCTGCAGCGCCAGAGCGCCCGGGGGCTGCTGGCCCTGCTGGGCGAGGGGCATTTTGAGCGGGTACTGGACGCGGGCTGCGGCCCGGGCGGCAACAGCCGCTGGTGGCGCAGCCAGGGGAGCCACGTCACGGCGATGGATCTCTCGGCCCCCATGCTGGAGCAGGCGCGCAGCGGCCAGGCCGCCGACGACTATCTGCTGGCGGATATCGAAGCCATCCCGCTGGCGGACGCCGGTTTTGATCTGGTCTGGAGCCATCTGGCGGTGCAGTGGTGCGCCAGCCTGCCGCAGGCGCTCGCCGAGATTCTGGTAGAGGTACAGCAGGCTGGCCTCATCGCCCAGGCGCTGGCGCCGAAGGTGCGCGTGGTCGGCGTCGCCCCCGGCATCACGATGGTGTCGGGCGACCAGAGCGAGCAAGGCTTTGCCGCGGCGCACCAGATGACGCCGCTGCGGCGTTCTTCGACCCCGCAGGACATCGCCGACGCCGTGGTCTACGCCGCATCGGCGCGCGCGCTGACCGGCACCACCCTGCTGGTCGATGGCGGCCAGCACCTGATGCCCTCGCAGCGCGACGTGATGTTCCTGACCGAACCAAATAACTCCACCAAATAAGGCTATCCCATGTTGTCCGCCCTGTCCCACCCGAGCTTGCGCGATTGCCGCCGGCTGTTCCTGCGCAATTACGAAGTGATGATCAATATCGGCGTGCACGATTTCGAGAAGAAGGGCGAGCAGCGTGTCCTGATCAATGTCGAGCTGTACATTCCGCTGGAGCTGTCGACGCCGAAGGCGGACCAGCTGGCGGAGGTGGTCGACTACGATTTCATGCGCGAGACCATTGCCCAGCGCATCGCCAAGGGCCACATCCACCTGCAGGAAACGCTGTGCGACGACGTGGTGGCCGCGATGCTGACCCACCCGCGCGTGCGCGCCGCCGGTGTGTCGACGATGAAGCCGGACGTCTATCCGGATTGCGAAGGCGTCGGCGTCGAAGTATTCAGGATCAAGGAAGAAGCATGAACGAAACGGTGATTGAACGCGTCGTCGAAGACGACTTCCCGACTGCCGAGGCCGGCATTGACGCGAAGAAGCAAGAGAAGATCGCACGCGAAGACAATAAACTGCACAAGCGCTTGTGCCGCCTGGTGGGCCAGGCGATCGGCGATTTCAACATGATCGAAGATGGCGACAAGGTCATGGTCTGCCTGTCTGGTGGTAAAGACAGCTATACCATGCTGGAGATCCTGCGCAGCCTGCAGCAGAGCGCGCCGGTGAATTTTTCGCTGGTGGCGGTCAATCTCGATCAGAAGCAGCCCGGCTTCCCGGCGCATATTCTGCCCGCTTATCTTGAGACGCTGGGCGTGGAGTATAAAATTGTCACCGAAGATACTTACTCTATTGTTAAAGAGAAGATCCCGGAAGGCAAAACCACCTGCTCACTCTGCTCGCGTCTGCGTCGCGGTATTCTCTATCGCACCGCCAGCGAACTGGGCTGTACTAAAATTGCGCTCGGCCATCATCGCGACGATATCCTGCAGACGCTGTTTCTTAATATGTTCTACGGCGGCAAAATGAAAGGCATGCCGCCCAAGCTGATGAGTGATGACGGCAAGCATATTGTTATCCGCCCTCTCGCCTACTGCCGTGAAAAAGAT
>DKMV01000318.1 GCA_002469605.1 Leclercia sp. UBA7405 | reverse complement strand
AGCCAGAGCAGGCCGTTGAGCAGGTTGAAGAGGCTAAACAGCCCTTCCCCACCGCTCAGGTAAGCGTGCTTGCTCAGCTCGATGCCGACGGTAAATATCGTCATCTGTAACATGCCCATGGCGGCGGATACCGTTCCTTTGCTGATATCGCTGGCAAACAGCGTCAGGCGCACCAGTCCGGCGTTCGCCAGCCCGATACCAAAGGCGTAGAGGCTTAAGCCCGCGGTCATCCACAGGTAAGCGTGGGATGAGGCCACCGTCGCCACCGCGGCCACCAGCAGCCCCAGCATAATCGGCCAGCCGCCCATAATAATGAGCGAGCGCACGGTGCGGCGCGAGGTAAGACGGGCCAGCACCAGGTTGCCGATAATCAGGGCGCCAAAGATCGGCACCTGCAAAAGGCCATACTCGTAGCTGCTAAGCTGCTCACCGCTGATGATGATCACCGGCGACTGGGCGATCCACGCCAGCAGCGGCAGGCTGACAAAGCCGGTCGCCAGCGCCCCCGCCACAAAGCGGACGTTTTTCAGCACCGCTTTATAGTCGCGGCCCAGTTCGCGCATCGAGAGCTTTTCGCCAAGACGGGTGGCGGTCTCCGGCATCGCCCGCCAGAGGCCAAAGAAGGAGACCGCCGCCAGCAGCGCAAAGAGGATAAACATCCCTTCCCAGGGCGCCACATGCACCCAGGCGGCCCCCACCAGCGGGCCGAGCAGCGGCGCGATTAACGCCACGTTGGCCATCAGCGCGGTGATTTTGATACACACCGCCTCTTCAAACGACTCCTGAATCGCGGCATAGCCCACGGCGCCAATAAAGCACAGGCTCACCCCCTGTAAAAAACGCAGCAGGGTAAATTGCTCGATGTTCTGCGCCAGCAGCGTCGCCAGGCAGGTGACAATAAACCAGACCACCCCGGTGAGCATCACCGGACGGCGGCCAATACGGTCCGAGAGCGGCCCCAGCAGCCACTGCAAAAACATCCCGCCCGCCAGATAGGCGGTCATGGAGGTAGGCACCCACTCAATACCGGCGTTGTACTGCTCGACCACCGCCAGCATACCCGGCTGGATCATATCGTTGCCGATATAGGTCGAGAATTCGTACAGCACCAGACACAGGGGAAACAGCAACGCCTGACGGCCCAGACGGTTGCCGGAAGAAGAACGGTTTAACATGGAATCTCTTTATTAGATAAAAATCGCGCTGAGTGTAATGAAATGGCGGCTGCGACGGTAGCAGATTAGCCAGGGTCAAGGGCAATTGCGCACAATTCGTTTTCGTTTAAGGTTTTCTTAACCTGGCGCCCCTATGCTTACGCTTTTCCGTCATTGACCTGAATTATGACACAGATACGCTCCGCTTCAGAATTGTCTAAGTTAAAGACATCTAAGACAAAAAGACTTTACCCCCTGCCCGGCCGTTTTTATGGTTATCAGCTTATTGCGCTACTGCTGCTGGCGGCGGTTTTCAGCTGGCTCGGCCGGAATGAGTCTTTCGACAGGCTGCTGACCGGCTACTGGTACGACGCGGCGCTGCACGCGTTTCCGCTCAAGGACAACGCGCTGCTGGATTTGCTTAACCATCGACTGGCGAAATACCTCACCATCTCGCTTGCCGCAGGCACCCTGCTGTACGGCATCTGGCGGCGTAACGCGCCGCTGGTGACCGCCGCCCTGCTGATGGGGCTGGGGGCGCTGGTGGTGGGTGCGTTGAAGGCCGTCAGCCACCATAGCTGCCCCTGGGACCTGGTGGAGTATGGCGGCGACGCGGTGTCGTTCCCGCTGTTTGGTTCCGTACCGGCAGACAGCGGGCCGGGGCGCTGCTTTCCCGGCGGGCACTCCTCCAGCGGCTTTATGGTGATGGGGCTGTTTTTCGCCTTCTGGCGCGATCGCCCGCGTCTGGCCTGGGCCATGGTGGCAACAGGCGTCGTGCTCGGGCTGGTGATGGGTTATGGCCAGGTAATGCGTGGCGCGCATTTTTTCTCACACAACCTGTGGGCGGGTTGGTGGGTGTGGTTTTCCCAGCTGGCGGCCTATGGCCTGATTTCCCGCTGGTTTGCTAAAGAGTGACGAGGGTATGTTAGAAAATCTGAACTATGGACTGTTTTACTGGATCAACGCCACCCCGGCTTCACCGGCGTGGATGATCGACCTAGCCACCTTTGTGGCCAAAGATCTGATTTCGATTGTTCCGGCGCTGGTGGCGATCCTCTGGCTGTGGGGGCCGCGCAGGCAGGTCGGCGCCCAGCGCCAGCTGGTTATCAAAATCGCGATGGCGCTGGGGGTAAGCCTGCTGGCGTCGTGGCTGCTGGGCCATATCTTCCCCCACGATCGTCCCTTTGTGGATCACGTCGGCTATAACTTCCTGCACCACGCGGCAGATGACTCCTTCCCGAGCGATCACGGCACGGTGATCTTTACCTTTGCGCTGGCCTTTGTCTGCTGGCACCGGCTCTGGTCGGGGCTGGTGTTGATGGCAGTAGCCCTGGCGGTCGCCTGGTCCCGCGTCTATCTTGGCGTCCACTGGCCGCTGGATATGCTCGGCGGGCTGATGGTGGGCATGATGGGCTGCCTTAGCGCGCAGATCCTGTGGAATCTTTTTGGCGAAGCGCTCTACCGCGGCCTGTCGCAACTCTATCGCGTCTGCTTTGCCCTTCCCATCCGTAAAGGGTGGATACGTGACTAACCCCGGTCCGGCAGGTTACACTTTTAGCCCCCAGCGTAGCGGGGGCTGACCAACTGCCGAGGACCTATGGAAACACGACGCGACGAACGCCTGGCTCAACTGATTAATGCGCTAAAGCGTAGCGATAAACTGCATCTGAAAGAGGCCGCCGCCCTGCTTGGGGTCTCGGAGATGACAATTCGTCGCGATCTTAACGGTGAGGGTGGCCCCGTCGTGCTTCTCGGGGGATATATCGTGCTGGAGCCGCGCACCGCCAGCCACTATCTGCTGAGCGATCAGAAAACGCGCCTGGTAGAGGAGAAGCGCCTCGCTGCCCGCCATGCGGCAACCCTGGTCCAGGCGCACCAGATGGTGTTTTTCGACTGCGGCACCACGACGCCGTGGATTATCGACGCCATCAGCGACGAGCTGCCCTTCACCGCCGTCTGCTA
>DKMV01000264.1:477-2505 GCA_002469605.1 Leclercia sp. UBA7405 | reverse complement strand
CATATTCCTCGGCCTTTGAATTGTCCACATAGATCATATTTGGGAGTTGGACCTTGGCAATATCAAATCAGCTAAGAAACGTGCCGTTCAGTCTGAAAAGGCTCGTAAGCACAATGCAAGCCGTCGCTCTATGATGCGTACTTTCATCAAGAAAGTATACGCAGCTATCGAAGCAGGCGACAAAGCTGCTGCACTGAAAGCATTTAACGAAATGCAACCAATCGTGGATCGTCAGGCTGCTAAAGGTCTGATCCACAAAAACAAAGCAGCGCGTCATAAAGCAAACCTGACTGCGCAGATCAACAAACTGGCTTAATCGCCGCTTGTTGTTGCTTGTTTAAAAGAACCCGCTTAATGCGGGTTTTTTTATGCCCTTAACGCGCCGGCGGCGTAAAGAGCGCCGAGTAGTCGCGGTTACAGATACGCTGTACCGCCGGATGCTGAATCATTCTTTCAGCAAATATGGCGTGATACTCCTCCATCACGTTATCCACCCGACCAATCTCCGTTACCCTGTCATCGATGTACAGATCGTGCGCATATAAAGTTGGCGCCACGAAAATGGCGTTGTGCGCCTCGCCAAAAGCCTTCATCAGCGCCGCATCGTCGAACTCGCCCAGGATCTCAACCTTCAGCCCCTGCGAATTAAACCAGTTAAGTAATTTGCGACCCAGCATAGAACGACGACCCGGAACCAGCAGACGGCGCTCTTCCAGACAGGCCGGGAAGGGCTTTTTCGGCGGCGGGTTGATACACCAGAAGCTGACGCCGCACTCGCCAATTTTTACCGAGAACAGCCCCTCCTGCTGGGTGGAGTCGATGGGACAGTCGGAGATAATCATATCCAGCTTGTGCTGGCTCAGCTGCTCCAGCAGCATCTCGTGCGTGGACTCAAAGCAGCGCAGATGGATCTGTTCATCTTCAACAACCGCCGCATCCAGCACACCGCTGACAAGGCGTTTTGACAGGGCATCCGCCACCCCCACGTCAAACAGCAGGTTCGACTCCTTGCGGTAGTTGACGATATCGAGCATCTCCTGGCTCAGGGTGAACATTTTATCCGCGTAGCGAAATACCAGCTCACCGAGTTCGCTCGGCTCGATACCGCGCCCTTTACGCTTAAACAGCTTGCCCTGCAGGCGCTCTTCCAGCGCTTTGATCTGTCCGGTGATGGTCTGGGGCGTGAGATAAAGCGCCTCTGCGGCTCCCACGACGGAGCCCTCTTTATAGACGTGCCAGAAGTAGTACAGATGGTTGTAATTAATATGCGACATTCAGTGCTGCTCTCCCTGGTTAAGTTGACGGGAGGGCACCCTGCCCTCCCCCGATTCCGGTTATGCCGGATGACCCTTCTCCGGCAGCTTCATCTTCAGTAACCCATATCCCACAAATGCGGCCAACAGCGAGCCGGTCAGGATACCCAGCTTAGCCCAGATGATAAGCTCCGGGGCATTCGACCCAAAGGCCAGGGTCGAGATAAAGATCGACATGGTAAAGCCGATCCCACAAAGTATGCCTACCGCCATGATCTGCCGCCAGGTAGTGCCGTGCGGCAGCGAGGCCAGCTTCAGCTTCAGCGCCAGCCAGCAGAAAAGAGTAATGCCCAGCGGCTTACCAATAAACAACCCGGCGATGATCCCCAGCGGCAGCATCGACGTTAGGCCCCCCAGAGTTACCCCCTCCAGCGAAACGCCCGCGTTGGCGAAGGCGAACAGGGGCAAAATCATAAAGGCGACCCACGGATGCAGAACATGCTCCAGCTGGCTGGCGGGAGATTTCCCCTCCTGCGGCTTCAGCGGCACAAAGAAGCCGACGATCACCCCCGCCAGGGTGGCATGAACGCCAGATTTTAACACCGCCGTCCACAGCACCATGCCTACCAGAACGTAGATCCCCACCCGGCGCACGTTGCAGATATTTAACAGCGCCAGCGCGGCAATGGCCGCCGCCGCGACGCCCAACGATAACATGGAGAGCTCGCTGGTGTAGAACAGGGCAATGATCACGATGGCGCCGAGATCGTCGATG
>DKMV01000264.1:0-355 GCA_002469605.1 Leclercia sp. UBA7405 | reverse complement strand
CCCCAGCGCAAAGGCGATATCCGTTGCCGCCGGAATGGCCCAGCCGTCCCGGGCGACCGCATCCTGATAGTTAAAGGCCAGATAGATCAGCGCTGGCACCACCATGCCGCCCAGGGCAGCGATCGCCGGAAACGCGGCACGCTGACGGCTCGCCAGTGAACCCAGCACCAGTTCGCGCTTCACCTCCAGCCCCACCAGCAGGAAAAAGACCGCCATCAGCGCATCGTTAATCCACAGCAGCATGTTCTTGTTAATTTCAAGAATACCCACCCGCAGCTCAACGGGCGTAGCCAGAAACGCATGATAGAGATCGCGGGTTACGCCCAGATTCGCCAGTAACATGGCGAGCGCAGCC
>DKMV01000214.1:2215-2534 GCA_002469605.1 Leclercia sp. UBA7405 | reverse complement strand
GCCGTTCCAGCGCGATTTCTTCGCCGGGATCGTCAGCGAGCTGGCGCTACCGCAGGCGCTCAACGCCGACTTGCCACCGGGTGTGGTTGCCACTGCCCGCACCGACGGAGAGACCACCTTTGTCTTTGTGCAGAACTACAGCGCCCAGCAGCAGCTCATCACCCTGCCGCAGGGCTACACCGACTGTATAACCGACGCTGCCGCCGTCGGCGAAACGGTGCTGCTGCCGTGGGACTGCCGGGTTCTGCGCCGTAAGGGGTGAACATAGTCGGCCACCGCGCCCCCTGTTCTGTTCCCCTCACCCTCACCCTAACCCTCT
>DKMV01000214.1:0-2018 GCA_002469605.1 Leclercia sp. UBA7405 | reverse complement strand
TCACCCTAACCCTCTCCCCAAAGGGGCGAGGGAACCCTGGGGTGCGGCCTTACGCTTTTCTCCCTCTCCCTGTGGGAGAGGGCCGGGGTGAGTGCACCAGACCGCACATTACCTAAACCGTACCTAACCCAAACCGCCTGCGCCAGAGCAGGCTTTTTTTGTCCCACCAACCAGAGGCAAACCATGGACAAACAGATAACCCAGCGTTTAATTCCCGCCTTCGGCGGCGACGACAATATCGACCACGTCGAAGCCTGTATAACCCGCCTGCGGGTTACGGTAAAAGATTTAAATAAGGTCGATACCCAGGCTATTCAGCAGGAGGGGGCGCTCGGCGTCATTATTATCGGCCAGCAGGTGCATGCTATTTTCGGCCGCCAGTCGGACGCCCTTCGGCAATTACTGGATGACCATTTCAGCCAGCGCAAATAAATAAAAAAAAGCGGGGTAACCACAATAAGGGTTATCCCGCAAAGGCCATATAACTACCCAGTGTTGGAGATAAAATAACGACTAACGCATTTCAGAAAATAACGTTTACCACCAGGCTTCGACCTGCACGCCGAAGTTCCAGGTATTATTTGCCGTGCCGTCCTGGAAAGATTTCCCGTCCTCTGAATCATTCAGATAAGAAGCAAACACGCGCAGTTCCGGGCGTGACATAAAGTCAGGGCCGTCTGCCAGACCCAGCGCGATAGTGTACTTCTCGCCGCTCTGCTTGTATTTAGAGCCGTCGGTATAGGTATCTTTCTGGTAGAAGCCGCCTACCTCGCCAATCAGGCGCACATATTCTGTAAACTGATACTGGGCGCGGCCCACCAGCGAGATAAGGCGTGACTTGTCGGTAAACTGGGTGGTGTCATCCGCCGAGCCCCAGGTCAGCACGTGGTTAAACGAGAGCTTGTCGG
Source organism: Leclercia sp. UBA7405 (assembly GCA_002469605.1). Classification (GTDB taxonomy): domain Bacteria; phylum Pseudomonadota; class Gammaproteobacteria; order Enterobacterales; family Enterobacteriaceae; genus Enterobacter. The sequence continues at coordinate 1,110 of DKMV01000214.1, read as the reverse complement.
TGATCGGCAGCAGGCCGGTATTAATCACCCGGTAGCCGGAGGCGTCATTGACATAGTTCCACATGTCGTACCAACCGCCGCCCTGGGAGACCATGTTCTGCGCCAGCCCCTTGTTGGCATACTGCAACACCAGCTTGTTATAGCCCCCCAGCATATCCTGGCTGATCTCACCGGTAACCATCACCCCGTTGTCGGCATCGTACAGCCCGCCGTACTCTTTCTGCTTGTTGGTCGGGTTGGGCATCGCGTAGTCGATGCCCACTTCGGTCCAGGCACCGGCCCACGGCTTCCAGCCCGCGTAGCGCAGATCGATATAGTTGATATTCACATCGCTGTCGCCGTCCACGCGGTAGTCCACGTCGTTGGCGTCGCCGCGGATCCAGGCTACCGACACCGCGCCCGGGCCGAGGGTATAGTTCTCAATCCCGGCGCCGGCGCCGGAAATGTTCCAGTATTTGGTATCAATGATGTGCAGATCGTGGCGCTGATAGTAGCGCTTGCCGCCCCAGATCACCGCGTTCGGATCCCCGGGGATCAGGCCCTTAATCTGCAAATTAAGCTGGCGCAGGCCAAACTCGGCGTCGTCGCCAAAAGTCGTTTCGTTATCGTTCGAGCCGTCGGACACCATGCTGACCATGCTGTCGAGATAGAAGCTGACGTCGTTTTTCTTGTATACCTCGGAGCCCAGCTCCAGCTCGCCGTAGGTATCGGCCTCGTTACCCAGGCGGCCGATTTTATTTTTTTGCCACTCCTCCATCCCGCCATCCCGCGAGACGCCCACCCCGGAGCGAAGATATCCATGGAAATCAATAGGTACAGAAGTCGCTGCTAACAGCGAAGGCGAAGCCAGCGCGGCCGCCAACGCAACGGAGAGACAGCGGATCGTAGTGTTCATGGTAAGCCTCTTATTGTTTTGTAATACGTTCACAAATCCGCTGTCATAAAATGCTTAAACCCGTTGTGTGGCAATTGCGGCATCATGAATGTGTGATTAAGTGCAAATAAAATAGCCATATTTGTTACAGATAATGAGTTTTGAGATGAATTGTGGCAATGTGAACGTGATACTTTTTGATGGTGTGATATGTGGGCTGGCGTGGTGATGAGCGT
>DKMV01000390.1:6938-7273 GCA_002469605.1 Leclercia sp. UBA7405 | reverse complement strand
GATGGGGTTTGCCGCCCGCCACCGCCTTCGCGGCAGTGCCGGGCTCTGCGTGGGGATCGCGGTGGGCAACGGGCTGTACATCCTGCTGGTGATACTCGGCTGGCAGGCGCTGCGCTCGTTCACCTTGCTCTTTAGCATCATTGAGCTGGCGGGGGCGCTCTATCTGCTGTGGATCGGCTGGCAGCTGGCGCGAAGCCGGGCCGGCACGCTCGCCATGAACCATACCGAATCTGCCTGCCCCTCCTGGCGCAGACAGCTGCTGCTAGGCCTGGGCTCTGCGCTATTAAATCCAAAAAACGCGCTCTTTTACCTGGCGCTGATGACCGCCCTGCTGG
>DKMV01000390.1:0-6769 GCA_002469605.1 Leclercia sp. UBA7405 | reverse complement strand
CGCTGATGACCGCCCTGCTGGGGCCACACGTCACCCTGCTTCAGCAGTCGGTGAGCGGCATCTGGATGGTGATGGTGGTGCTGACGTGGGATTTGGCGGTGGTGTCGCTGATTGCCCGGCCCGCCGTTCAGCGGCGGCTGAGCCGCAATATCTGGAAGATCGAGCGGGCAGCGGGGCTAGTACTAATGGGCTTTGGCATCTGGATCGTCGGGCGATTTTTGCATCTTCTTCCCGCTTCCCTCTATGCTTAACCCTATGGAAAAATTAGCCGAACTCAAACGCGCCAAACTTCTGGCGCTATCGCTGCTGCTGATCGCCGCCGCGACCTTCATCACCACCCTCTTTCTGCCGCAAACCTTCTGGGTGCGCGGCGTTAAGGCTATTGCCGAAGCGGCGATGGTGGGCGCGCTGGCAGACTGGTTCGCCGTGGTGGCGCTTTTTCGTCGGGTACCGATCCCGTTTATTTCACGACATACGGCGATTATTCCGCGCAATAAAGACCGGATCGGCGATAATCTTGGCCAGCTTCGTGCAGGAGAAGTTTCTCGATACCCAGTCGCTGGTATCGCTTATTCGCAAGCACGAGCCGGCGTTGCTGATTGGCAACTGGTTCAGCCAGCCGGATAACGCCCAGCGCGTCGGCCAGCATCTTATGCAGGTGATGAGCGGTTTTCTGGAGCTGACCGACGACGGGCGGATCCAGCGGATGCTGAAGCGGGCGGTGCACAAGGCGCTGGATAAGGTCGACTTCAGCGAAACCAGCGCCGCCATGCTGGATAGCATGACCAAAAATGGTCGTCATCAGGTGCTGCTGGACGCGGTCATTAATCGCCTGATTACCCTGCTCCAGCGCGACAGCACCCGGGATTTTATTGCCGCGCAGATCGTCCACTGGCTGAAGACCGAGCACCCGCGCAAATCAATGATGCTACCCACCGAGTGGCTGGGGGATCAGAGCGCGGAGCTGGTCTCCAACGCGGTGAACGCCATTCTGGATGACGTGAGCCATGACCGCACCCACCAGATCCGTCAGGCCTTCGACCGCGCGGCGCTGAAGCTGATCGATAACCTGAAAAACGACCCGGAAACCGCCGCCAAAGCCGAGAATATCAAAGCCTATCTGAAGAACGACGAGGCCTTTAACCGCTACCTCGGGGAGATGTGGGCCGACCTGCGCCAGTGGCTGAAGGCGGATATGCAGAGCGAGGATTCGCGCGTGAAACAGCGCATCGCCAACGCCGGGCTGTGGTTTGGTGAAACCCTGGTGGCGGACGCCAACCTGCGCGCCTCCCTGAACGAGCACCTGGAGCAGGCCGCGCACCGCGTGGCGCCGGAGTTCGCTACCTTCCTCACCCGCCATATCAGCGATACGGTTAAAGGCTGGGATGCCAAAGACATGTCGCGCCAGATCGAGCTCAACATTGGCAAAGATCTGCAGTTTATTCGCGTTAACGGCACCCTGGTGGGCGGCACCATCGGCCTGATCCTGTTCCTGCTCTCGCAGATCCCGGCGTTTATTCATTAAGCGCCGTCAGGATCGCCTGGCGCATCCCCTCAACGGCGGCGCCGGGCGTGGGGCTTGCCATATGCAGCCCCATATTCAGCGCCCCAGCCTGCGGCAGCGCCCGCCCTGCCGTATGCAGCCCCTCCGGCAGGCCGATCCGCGTGCGAAGCGTCACGCCCAGTCCCGCCTGTACCCCTGCCCATAGCCCGTTCAGGCTGTGGCTGGTAAAAGCCACCCGCCAGGAGATACCTGCTGCCTCCAGCGCCGCCACCGCCTGACGACGGAACAGGCAGGGGGCGTCAAACATCACCAGCGGTAACGGCTCGTCGCGCTGCAAGAGCTCTGCTACCTGCTCCGGATCCCGGCACACCCACAGCAGCGGCTCGCGGCGAACGGTGGTCTCTTCGGCTTTATCCTGCCATATCAACGCCAGATCGAGGGCTCCTGCCTCCAGCGCCTGCAATAAAGGGGCATTGCGATCGATACGGGCAGTGATGCGCAGCCCCGTATGCTGACGATTAAACTGCCCGAGCACCCGGGGCATCAGCGACTCGCCAAAATCCTCCTGCATGCCCACCCGCACTTCGCCCTGCAACAGCTCACCCCTGACGGCGCGCAGGGCTTCATCGTTCAACGCCAGCAGGCGACGGGCGTAACTCAGCAGGATCTCTCCGGCCGGCGTGAGTACCAGCTTGCGCCCTTTTTTGGCGGTAAGCGGGGCGCCGCACTGCTGCTCCAGCTTTTTCAGGTGGGCGCTGACGGCCGAGGTGGAGCGGCTAAGCTTTTCCGCCGCTTGGGCAAAGCTGGCGGCATCAATACCTTCGACAAAACTGCGTAACGCCTCGGGATCAAGCGCCGGGATCCGCTTCTCCATAACTGTCCTCATTTTCAGGACGATCCGTCCTGAACGTTGCGATTTTCTTTATCCTGGCAGCCTGCGAAAGTGAAATCCAGACCACAGGAGACAATCATGACCACATCACTCAACCGGGATACCCTTGCCCAAATTTCACCCAAACTGGCGCAACTGAGCCAGCAGATCTTGTTCGATGATATCTGGCAGCGTCCGCAGCTTGCCCGCCGCGATCGCAGTCTGGTAACTCTCGCCGCCCTGTGCGCCCTGGGTCGTACCGCGCAGCTCCCCTGGCATATCGACTTTGCCGGGCAAAACGGCGTTACCCGTGAGGAGATGGTCGAGCTCTTTACCCACCTGGCCTTTTATGTAGGCTGGCCCGCTGCGGTTACAGCCCTGACTGTTCTGGCAGAGGAGCAAGCCTGATGCCCTTTGTGCGAATTTTTACCGGCTCGCGCTACGGCGCGCCGGAATGTCAGCGTATCTCCGATATTCTGCACCGGGCGATGACCGACACCTTTGCCGTACCCGCGGCAGATCGCTTCCATTTTTTTGACCACTTTGCCGACGGGATGCGCATCTTCGATCGCCACTATCTGAGCGGCAGCCGCAGCGAAGGCTATCTTTTATTTCATATCGTGGCGGGAAAACCGCGCGACGCCGCGCAAAAAGCGGCTTTTTATGGGCAGCTGGCAAGGGATCTGCAAAGTGAAATGGGGATTGCCGGGGATGACGTGATGGTGGTGATTCAGTTTACCGCGGCTGAGGACTGGAGCTTCAGCCGCGGCGAGCTATACCAGCCCTGACGGGCACTAAGGATTGTGGATCACGTAGCGGGTCGGGGCGAAGCAGTTCAGGATCAGATGCACCAGAAACACCAGGGTCAGGGTCGCCAGCAGCGCCACCGTCACCGATACGATGCGGTAGAGATCGCTAAAAACCAGGTCGCTGTCGGGGTGCATATTCTGTCCGAACATAATGCCGATGGTGGTGATGCTGGAGAACCCGACCCCGGCCCCCACCTTCTCCATCACGTGCAGCCGGGCGCCAAAGGCCAGCCCGAGGGCGATAAGCGGCATCATCAGCAGCATATGGCTGCTGTGATCGTAGAGCACCAGCTGCATCACCAGAATGTAGAGACAGCCAAGCACTACGCCCACCACGCGCCAGACGGAGCTCATCACCGCGCCCCGGTAGCTCATGGGGAAGAGGATCAAGACGCCCGCCATCAGCGCCGACAGGGAGTCGCTGAGATCGCTTATCTGAAAGACGACAAAAATCAGCGTCGCCACGGTGCCGGAGAGCAGCGACTCGTGGCGCACCCGGGCGTCATCTTTCTCGATGGCTGGTGGCGGCTTACGCGGTTCTACGTCCGGCAGCAGGTAGTTCATCAGGGCGCTTAAGCAGACCGCCATCACGCTGGCCTCGATATTGGAGAAGAGCAGCGTATGCCAGCTGGTGGTGGGGTAGCTCATAAAGTTGAGCATCACGCTCTGGCACACGACTCCCATCGAGCCAAACAGGAACAGCGGCCCCTTGCTCATAAAGCGAAAACGCATCACGTAGAGCGCAAAGACCACCAGAGTCATGATCAGCGGCCACTGCGACAAATAGCCGATAATCAAGACCATTTCGACGCCGTTTAACGCCGCGCTGAAAATAAACTGCTTTGCCACGTGGCGGTTAAAGACCGGCACCAGCGACAGCAGCATGATGGGATAGACTACGAAAAAGACGCCGTAGCTGGTGTTATAAAAGCTCGAAATACTCAGAGCAATCATCCCGGCCAGCACGATGCGCAGCGTCTGGCGAAAATCGTTAGCCGTATAGACGATGTTGCCGTGCGGGGTAAAAACCCGCGCGAGGGTGTTAATAGACATAATGCAGCAGGCTGACCAGATGGATTTGCAGGCCGGAGAAGAAGCGGGCAAACGGCCCTTCGCTGTTATACAGCTGCACGGTGGCGCGCGCGCCGGTGGGCAGATGCTTTGGCAGCGCCTCGTCCAGCGCCACGTGAATGCGCATGCGCTGGGCATCACGCACCCAGCGGTTGGAGGTCTCCGGTGCCGATAGCTCGCCGTTGACCGCCTCCTGCCCCGCCAGAATCCCCGCATCGCTGCTGGTCACGTGGGCATGGAATACCCGTCCCGGGAAGGCGTCAAACACCACCGCGGCATCGGTCCCCTGGTGGGTATGGCGCAGGCTCTTCTCGCGGAAGTCGGCCACGATATCGGTCTGGTTATTCACCAGCGCCAGCGCCGCCGAGCCGGAAGAGGCGTAAAAGCCGGGGCTTAACTGCAGATTACTGACCGTGCCGTCGGCCTCGGCGTAGACCTTCGTCCAGCCGAGGTTCAGCTCGGCCTCTTGCAGGGCGTTGCGGTACTTTTGCACGGTAACGTTGCGGCTTTCATCGCGCTCCCCGCGCTCAATGCGCAGCTGGTGGATGTTGGCCTCGAGGCTGGCAACCGACTGTTCGCTGCTCTGCCAGGTGGTGCGCACTTTATCCAGATCCGCCTGGGAGACGTTCTGCATACTGCTCAGGCGCTGGTAGCGATCGTAGGTGACTTTATCGTTGCGGGCGGTGATCTGCGCGGTTTTCAGGCTGGCCTGGGCGGCCACGATCTGCGCGTCAAGCTGCTGATTGCTCAGGCGGGACTGCTCCAGCGCAATCTGCGCGGCTTCGACTTTGTTGCGAAACGGCGTTGGGTCGAGCTCAAACAGCACGTCGCCCTTTTTAACCTGGCTGTTGTTGTGTACGTGCACCGCCGATACGTAGCCGGAGACGCGGGCCGAGACCGGCGTCACCACACGCATCACCGTGGAGTCCGGCGTCAGGGGGATCCAGATATCCGCCACGATGAAATAGACAAACATCAGCAGGAAAGAGGCAATACTGACCCTTACCCAGCGGGCAAACTTTTGTTCAGGCGTCATAGTTATTTAGTCTTGTTATCTTCTTCGCGGATTGTCCGCAAATTGCAGGCGATTTGATTCAGGGTGGCGCTGAAAATCTCGAGATGCGCGGGGGGAATATTTTCGGACACGCGCGCCTGGAAGGTTTCGATAACCTTGCCGAGCGTGACCAGTACCTCCCTGCCCTCGGGGGTCAGCGTCAGAAGCCGGATGCGCTTGTCATAAGGCGATGTGGTGCGCAGCAGATAACCCTGCTTTTCCAGCTGTGCGAGGGTGCGCATCAGGGGCGGCAGTTCAATACCCTGCACCTCCGCCAGTTCGCTTACCGAAACGTTATCCCCTAACTGTTTAAGCTGCATCATCACCGTCCAGCTCGACTGGGTTAGCCCGGTCTCGAGAATGGCATCATCAATGACCGCGCGCCACTGGCGCACGATCATGGCCATGCGCATGCCCATCGGCCGGCGGCAGAACAGATCTTCTTCACTCATGAGGGGAACCTCGCATCACACCGCGCCACGATAATAGTTATCAGGGTAAGTATCAAGAAACGAGGTTAATAACAGCAGGAATTGTGAAAAGGCGCCCGGTTTTTAGCTCATCGCGTGCGGCTGGCTGCGAAGATAGCTCTCTACCGCCATCCACGCCGTCAGGCGTTTCAGGAGTAAAAGCAGGGTGTCGGGCAGCGCGGTTGCCATCTCAAGGCGTTCTCCGGTAACCGCGATGTCCGCCTGGCCGTTTACCCGATTGATGCCGCGGTGCAGCATATTCGTCAGGGATAACAGCCGATAATAGTCCCGGCGCAACACCCAGGGCAGGTCGCCCAGCGTGATGTGGCTTAAGCACTCGTGGTAGATCCGCCGCTGCCGCTCCTGTATGTCCGCATCCCCTGCGAGGATTAAAAGCGCGTTCTCCAGCCTTTTTTGTACGGCAACCATTTTTTCCATTTTATGTGCCTCTTCAGGAGTTATACGCTGTGATCGAATTTTTTATATAAGCCGGTCAGGTTAGTTACGGCGAACTTCCGGTAGATATTGCGCCGATGGTGGCTGACGGTTTTTCCGGAGACGTCCAGATAGCGGGTAATCTCTTTATTCTTTTTCCCTGAAACGATATAGGGGAGCAGCATAGTCTCCATTCGGGTTAAACGCTGCTCTTTTTCCAGATGATGCCAGCGAATATTTTTAAATATGGTGACCTGCTGGTGTTCCAGCGCAAAATGGGCAAGGCAGGCGCTTAATTTACGCACCGCGCTTTTACAATCAATAGTGCAATCGGCGATAGTGTTAATGAGAATGTTTTCAATCGTACTTTCATAGCAGGCATCACGGGTAATTAAAATAAAATAGCTATTTTCGTAGCGATTTTTAATTTCCAGCAGGCCGTTCAGAACCTTGATATCCGACTGCCCATAATCCACCACAATGGCTTTAGCGCTGGAGAGTTCGTCCCGCTTTACTTTCTTAATATCATCAACGTAAAGCACTTTTTTAAAAGTG
>DKMV01000087.1:3576-3921 GCA_002469605.1 Leclercia sp. UBA7405 | reverse complement strand
CAGTTGGTGGTGCAGGAGGCGACGGAGACAATGGTATCGCTGGCTTCAAGGGTATCGTCGTTGACGTTAAAGACGATGGTTTTCATCTCGCCGGCCGGGGCAGAGATGAGCACTTTTTTAGCCCCGGCATCAATATGCGCCTGGGATTTCTCTTTCGAGGTATAAAAACCGGTGCACTCCACCACTAGATCGACCCCGGCCGCTTTCCACGGAATATGGCTCGCCTCTTTTTCGGCGTAAACCGAAATCGATTTGCCATCCACGATCAGCGAATCTTCGGTGAAGTCCACGCTCCAGGGGAAGGGGCCGTAGTTGGAGTCGTGCTTCAGCAGGTAGGCCAGCACT
>DKMV01000087.1:2254-3390 GCA_002469605.1 Leclercia sp. UBA7405 | reverse complement strand
TTAAGTCATTAATCGCCACAACGGTGTTGCTGTCCTTGGTTTCCAGCAGGCGGCGAAGTACAAGGCGTCCAATGCGTCCAAATCCGTTAATACCAATTTTACTCATGGTCAGCTCCAGTAGAGAACGTAACGATAGGTTGAACCTCTCCAGGATTAGCTTATGAACTCTGCGCGGGCAACTGAAGATGCTTCATCTGCGCGGAAGTTTTTGAAAACACATATAGAAAAGTTGATGAATTTTTAGCAAAAGCTGGGTATGTTGCCCTTTTTGCCCAGGAATTCATATGCGTACTAAATACACCGGCCTGCAAATTACTATTCACTGGCTGGTTTTCTTGCTGGTGGTGGTGGCCTACTGCGCCATGGAGTTTCGCGGCTATTTTCCGCGTACGGCGCGTCCGCTGATTAACATGGTCCACGTCTCCTGTGGGATCTCCATTCTGGTACTGATGGTTGCCCGCCTGCTGGTGCGGCTTAAGTATCCGGCGCCGCCCATCACGCCCAAGCCGAAGCCGATGTATATCGGGTTATCGCATCTGGGCCATCTGGCGATTTATCTGCTGTTTATCGCCCTGCCGGTAATTGGCCTGGTGATGATGTATAACCGCGGCAACACCTGGTTTGCCTTTGGGCTGGGCATGCCCCATGCGGCCGAATCGAATTTCGAGGTGGTCGACCTGATGAAAACCTGGCACGTCACCCTGGCGAAAGCGGGCTATTTTATCGTGGGGATCCACGCCTTTGCCGCGCTGCTGCATCACTACTACTGGAAAGACAACACCCTGCTGCGCATGATGCCGAAAAAGCGTAGCTGACCGTCGGCATCTCTTTAAGGCCCTCGCTCTCCGGAGCGGGGGCCTTTTTTATCGCGCCAGTTCACATTTTCATCTCGCGCTGTGGGTAATATTTACGCAGGCAGTATATCTATAATAGAAACATGGTGGCGCGTACATCCGATCCGGCGTTTGCTGATATCATCCCGGAGGCCGCTCGCGTTTCACCGCCCGCCAGCCGGCATCCGCAAAGGAGAGAGTATGAACCACTCAGCTCAGCAATCACTTGATAGCGCGGTATCTGAAAGGGAGATCCCCGTGGCCCGCACACTCCGCAAGGTCCTGCTTGCCACCGGCATTGGC
>DKMV01000087.1:1624-2070 GCA_002469605.1 Leclercia sp. UBA7405 | reverse complement strand
TTCTTTCATGCTGAGACCCCGGCGGTCGCGCTGCTGTCGTCCTTTGCGGTGTTTGGCGCCGGGTTTGTCATGCGCCCGCTTGGCGGGCTCTATTTTGGCTCGCTGGGGGATCGCATCGGGCGGCGCAAGGTGCTGGCAACGGTGATCCTGCTTACCTCCGGCGCCACCTTTGTGATGGGGCTGCTGCCTACCTTCCCGCAGATTGGTATTGCCGCTACGGTGCTGCTGGTTATCACCCGCCTGGTGCAGGGCTTTGCCGCCGGGGGGGAAAGCGCAGGCGCGACCACCTTCCTCGCGGAATATGCCCCGGTCGCACGCCGGGGCTACTTCACCTGCTGGATCGACAACTTCGGTTTTATGGCCTTCGTGGCGGGCTCCGGGCTGGTCTTCCTGCTGACCGCTTTTCTTGGCGAGGCGGCGATGACCGACTGGGGCTGGCGCATTCC
>DKMV01000087.1:0-1565 GCA_002469605.1 Leclercia sp. UBA7405 | reverse complement strand
GACTGGGGCTGGCGCATTCCGTTTTTGATCGCCGGACCGCTGGGCTGGGTGGGGCTCTATCTGCGAAAACACCTTGAGGACTCGCCGGAGTTCCTTGCCGCGCAAAAAAGCGGTAACACCGAGGCCGCACCGCTGCACGCCGCCGTTACCAAAGCCTGGGGCGCGCTCTTCTTCTGCGTGGGATTCGTGGTGATCAAGGCGGTAGGGCACTGGACGCTGCAAACCTTTATGCCCAGCTATCTCTCCACCGAGATGCACTTCTCGAAGCTGGACTCCTATGCTATTACCACGCTCGGACTGTTCGGCATTGCGGTGATGGTGCCCTTCATGGGATATCTTTCCGATAAATTTGGCCGTAAGCCGCTGATGCTGGCCGGCTGCGCCGGGTTTATTCTCTTTACTTATCCGGCGATGATGGTGATGGCCAACGGCGATATGCTCTCGGCGATCCTGGCCATGCTGCTGTTGGGAGCCTTTATCGCCGCCTTCGACGGCGCCTGTAGCGCCGCAATGGCCGAGCTGTTTCCCACCAGTATTCGCTATGGCGGCATGGCGATCGCCTATAACCTGGCGGTGGCCTTCTTTGGCGGGATCACCCCCTGGTTCTCGGCCTATCTGATGACCGCCACCGGCAATCCGTTCTCCCCGGCGCTCTATGTGATGGGGGCGGCGCTGATCACCTTCCTGACGGTACTGCGCGCCAGGGAGACGGCGGGTCTGCCGCTGCGCCGGTAACGGACACAAAAATGCCCGGGGTCGGAACGCCGGGCAAAGCAACAAAGCACAAAACCAGAGCAGCCGCCTGAGCGGTTTACTTTATTTCACGGTTGGCCATGGTATCGACCAGCCAGTTCTGGCGCGGGTCGAGCGCCAGTTCAGAATCAGGAACAAGGTCATCACGTTTTTCAGCAACCTGAAGTCCCGGGCCGGAGCCCGGCGAGCGAAGGCGTTCAGAATCTCCCGCCATCAGCCAGCCAACATCGTCACCGCAACGATGACTATTACGTACGTTACGAACTCGCCTTCTTAAATGCAGCATACTAAACCTCCGCACATGCTATTAAGCGACAGGCACAATTACGTATATTTACGTAAAGCGTTCAATTTATTCTCTGGATGCCACTGTGGCATCCAGAGAATATATCGTAAATCTTACTCTTCTGATTTACGACCGCCGCCGCGACTATTCTGTCCGCCTTTTTTACCGGCTTCGGATGCGCGCTGCGGATCGTTTTTGAAATTGCCTCCACTGCGCTGACCGCCTTTGCGACCCGCGAGGGACGCGCGCTCACGGTCTTCTGCAAAGTTGCCGGAACCGCCTCGATGCTTGGTCATATCATATCTCCATTATTTGATAGCAACAGTTTAACGAGCAGGGGAAATATCCCATCAGATGCAGAAATAAATATAGCCCGAACGGTAAGATGTTCAAGGAAATCACCTGGAGTGATTATTTTGTCATGGTTGTGAAATAGGTTTTTGAATAATCGAGAAATCGCAAATATATCCGTGAAGATAAAGGAGTTAACCAGCAATTATTTAGGCGAACGCCGCTTTTTTTAGCG
>DKMV01000392.1:5969-6251 GCA_002469605.1 Leclercia sp. UBA7405 | reverse complement strand
CGCCTGCGTGAAAATACGCGCCGGGAAGGGATGCGCCTGATTCTGGACGGCGTCTTCAACCACAGCGGGGATTCCCACGCCTGGTTCGACCGCCACAACCGTACCATGGGCGGCGCCTGCCATAATCCGGACTCGCCCCAGCGCGACTGGTACAGCTTTAATGACGAAGGCCACGCCCTCGACTGGCTGGGCTACGCCAGCCTGCCGAAACTGGATTACGCCTCGCCGGGTCTGGTGGATGAGATCTACGGCGGCGAGGAGAGCATTGTGCGCCACTGGCTG
>DKMV01000392.1:2033-5803 GCA_002469605.1 Leclercia sp. UBA7405 | reverse complement strand
AGCATTGTGCGCCACTGGCTGAAAGCGCCGTGGAATATGGACGGCTGGCGTCTGGACGTGGTGCATATGCTGGGCGAGGGCGGCGGGGCGCGCAATAACCTGCAGCACGTCGCCGGAATAACCCGCTCGGCCAAAGCCGCCAGCCCGGACGCGTTTGTCTTTGGTGAGCACTTTGGTGATGCCCGCCAGTGGCTGCAGGCCGATGCGGAAGACTCGGCGATGAACTACCGCGGCTTTACCTTCCCGCTGTGGGGATTCCTCGCCAATACCGACATCTCCTACGATCCGCAGCGGATAGACGCCCAGACCTGCATGGCGTGGATGGACAACTATCGCGCCGGCCTGTCGCACCAGCAGCAGCTGCGGATGTTTAACCAGCTCGACAGCCATGATACCGCGCGCTTTAAAACCCTGCTGGGTAAAGATGTTGCGCGCCTGCCGCTGGCGGTGACCTGGCTCTTTACCTGGCCAGGGGTGCCGTGCATCTACTACGGCGACGAGGTAGGGCTGGATGGCAATAACGATCCCTTCTGCCGTAAGACCTTCCCTTGGGAGCCGCAGAAGCAGGATAAAAGCCTGCTGGCGCTCTATCAGCGGCTGGCGAAGCTGCGCAAAAAGAGCCAGGCGCTACGCTACGGCGGCTGCCAGGTGGTGTATGCCCAGGATAACGTGGTGGTGTTTGTTCGCGTCTATAACCAGCAGCGGGTGCTGGTGGCGATTAACCGCGGCGAAGCCTGTGAAGTGGTCATCGATGACACGCCGCTGCTCAACGTGAAGAACTGGATCCTGAAAGAGGGGAAAGGGAGCGTACAGGAGGGCGTGCTGTCGCTGCCCGCCGTTTCGGCGAACCTGTGGTTCGGTAGCTAGTTACAACGACGGCCCGCCCGGGCGGGCCGCGTCTGGTCTTACAGCTCCCGGTTTTTCGCCAGGGCCATCATGCGCGGATAAAACTGCCAGAAGCGGCTCTCCAGCGCGTCGTAATGGTCGTCCAGATCCTGCCAGGAGTCGCGCAGGGCATCGAGGCGCGGGCGGCGGCTGGCCATGCCGTTTAACACGTTCTGAATAAAATCCATCTCGCGATAGCGCTCCAGCCAGCGCTCCGACCAGAGATAGTTGTTGAGGTTAACGAAGCGCGGCGGCGAGTCCGGCAGGATAACCGCCACCTGGGCGTGGGCGTAGCGCACGAACTCCGCCAGCGGCATCTCAGGGGAAAGCTGCGTCCAGTGGCGCGAAAGAAAGTGATCCCACATAACGTCGAGCGTGATAGGGGCGACGCGGCGGGTTTCCGGGCGGAACCAGGCTTTCGCCTCTGTTACTTCTGGCAGGTTATCGGTCAGCACATCAATACGCCGGTGCATAAAAATGCCCTCTACTACCTCGGCGGGCCAGAGGTCGGCAGGGTTGCCGCGGACAAAATCGGCAAGCAGATTGCCGGAAAGGGAGCTGTCAGCAAGATGGGCCAGGTGCAGGTGAGCGAGAAAATTCATGCGATTCGTTATCCGGAGTCGGCTAGTTGTTGCAGCAAAGAGGTGTGAGCACTAGACTAAGCCGCCTGTTTTTAAGTCACGAGTATAAGTCATGCGCGTCGCCGATTTCTCCTTTGAATTACCTGATTCCCTGATCGCCCACTATCCACAGCCGGAGCGCAGTGGCTGCCGTCTGCTTTCGCTGGACGGGCCAACGGGCGCGCTGACGCACGGTACTTTCACCGATCTGCTCGACAAGCTCAACCCCGGCGATCTGCTGGTCTTTAACAACACCCGCGTGATCCCGGCCCGTCTGTTTGGCCGCAAAGCCAGCGGCGGCAAGATTGAAGTGCTGGTCGAACGCATGCTCGATGATAAACGTATTCTGGCACATATTCGCGCCTCCAAGGCGCCGAAGCCGGGCGCAGAGCTGCTGCTGGGCGACGACGAGAGCATTAAGGCGACCATGACCGCGCGTCACGATGCGCTGTTCGAGGTGGAGTTTAATGACGAACGTCCGGTGCTGGATATTCTGAACGCCATCGGCCACATGCCGCTGCCGCCCTATATCGACCGTCCGGATGAAGACGCCGACCGCGAACTCTATCAGACCGTTTACAGCCAGAAGCCAGGCGCCGTTGCGGCCCCGACCGCGGGCCTGCACTTTGATGAGCCGCTGCTGGAAAAACTGCGCCAGAAGGGCATTGAGATGGCGTTTGTGACGCTGCACGTCGGTGCTGGGACCTTCCAGCCGGTGCGCGTTGACTCCATCGAAGATCACATCATGCACTCCGAGTATGCCGAAGTGCCCCAGGAGGTGGTGGATGCAGTGCTGGCGGCTAAAGGGCGCGGCAGCCGCGTGATTGCGGTGGGTACCACCTCCGTGCGCTCGCTGGAGAGCGCGGCGCAGGCCGCCAAAGGCGATCTCATCGAGCCCTTCTTCGGTGATACGCAAATCTTTATCTACCCTGGCTATCAGTACAAAGTGATCGATGCGCTGGTGACCAACTTCCACCTGCCTGAATCGACGTTGATTATGCTGGTCTCTGCCTTTGCGGGCTATAAACACACCATGAATGCGTACAAGGCTGCGGTAGAGCAAAATTATCGCTTTTTTAGCTACGGGGACGCGATGTTTATCACGTACAATCCGCAGGCTTTGAATGAGCGTGTCGGGGAATAAGTCCGCGGCACCAGAAAAAGTGTTGGACTGTTTTTCTGACGCTGGAGAATAAAATGAAGTTTGAACTTGATACCACCGACGGTCGCGCGCGTCGCGGTCGCCTGGTATTTGATCGCGGCGTGGTAGAGACCCCCGCGTTTATGCCTGTGGGCACCTACGGCACCGTAAAAGGGATGACCCCGGAAGAGGTTGAAGCCACAGGTGCGCAAATTATCCTCGGAAACACCTTCCACCTGTGGCTACGCCCGGGCCAGGAAGTGATGAAGCTGCACGGCGATCTGCATGACTTTATGCAGTGGAAAGGACCTATCCTCACCGACTCCGGCGGTTTCCAGGTCTTCAGCCTCGGCGATATCCGCAAAATCACCGAAGAGGGCGTTCACTTCCGCAATCCGATTAACGGCGATCCGATTTTCCTCGATCCGGAAAAATCGATGGAGATCCAGTACGATCTCGGCTCCGATATCGTGATGATCTTCGATGAGTGTACGCCGTATCCGGCCGACTGGGACTACGCGAAGCGCTCCATGGAGATGTCTCTGCGCTGGGCGCGCCGTAGCCGCGACCGTTTCGACGGGCTGGGCAACAAAAATGCGCTGTTCGGTATTATTCAGGGCAGCGTTTACGAAGATTTACGCGATATCTCTGTTAAAGGTCTGGTAGAGATAGGCTTTGATGGCTACGCTGTCGGCGGTTTGGCAGTGGGCGAGCCCAAGGAGGACATGCACCGTATTCTGGAACATGTTTGCCCGCAGATCCCGGCTGATAAACCGCGCTACCTGATGGGCGTCGGCAAACCAGAAGATCTGGTTGAAGGCGTTCGTCGCGGTATCGATATGTTTGACTGCGTGATGCCAACCCGCAACGCCCGTAACGGACATCTGTTTGTGACCGATGGCGTGGTAAAAATCCGTAACGCGAAGCATAAAAGCGACACCAGCCCACTCGATGCCGAGTGCGATTGCTATACCTGTCGCAATTATACGCGCGCCTACCTGTATCATCTCGATCGTTGCAATGAGATTCTGGGCGCGCGGCTCAATACCATCCACAATCTTCGTTATTATCAGCGCTTAATGGCTGGTTTACGTAAGGCCATTGAAGAGGGTAAATTAGAGAGC
>DKMV01000392.1:0-1896 GCA_002469605.1 Leclercia sp. UBA7405 | reverse complement strand
GAAGAGGGTAAATTAGAGAGCTTCGTGACCGATTTCTACCAACGTCAGGGACGACCGGTTCCACCTTTGAACGTTGATTAATTTTAATAATGAGGGAATTTGAATGAGCTTTTTTATTTCTGATGCGGTAGCGGCAACAGGTGCACCGGCGCAGGGTAGCCCGATGTCTCTGATTCTGATGCTGGTGGTATTCGGCCTGATCTTCTACTTCATGATCCTGCGCCCACAGCAGAAGCGTACCAAAGAGCACAAAAAGCTGATGGACTCCATTGCCAAAGGCGATGAAGTGCTGACCAACGGTGGTCTGGTAGGCCGCGTGACCAAAGTAGCTGAAAGCGGCTACATTGCTATCGCCCTGAACGACACCACTGAAGTGGTTATCAAACGTGACTTCGTAGCTGCCGTTCTGCCGAAAGGCACCATGAAGGCGCTGTAATCCCAACATTTCCCAAAGGGAACTGCCGTGTTAAACCGTTATCCTTTGTGGAAGTACATTATGCTGGTCGTCGTGATTGTCGTCGGCCTGCTGTATGCGCTCCCCAACCTGTATGGTGAGGATCCGGCTGTTCAAATCACTGGCGCGCGCGGTGTCGCCGCCAGTGAGCAAACGCTGATCCAGGTCCAGAAAACGTTACAAGAAGAAAAAATTACCGCTAAGTCTGTGGCACTGGAAGAGGGTGCAATTCTTGCTCGCTTCGACTCCACCGACACGCAGCTTCGCGCTCGTGAAGCGCTGATGGGCGTGCTGGGTGATAAATATGTCGTGGCGCTGAACCTTGCTCCTGCTACGCCGCGCTGGTTAGCTGCTATTAACGCTGAGCCGATGAAACTCGGTCTCGATCTGCGTGGCGGCGTTCACTTCCTGATGGAAGTGGATATGGATACCGCGCTCGGCAAGCTGCAGGAACAGAATATCGATAGCCTGCGCAGCGATCTGCGTGACAAAGGTATCCCTTACACCACCGTGCGTAAGGAAGATAACTACGGTATGAGCATCGCGTTCCGCGACGGCTCAGCGCGCGATCGTGCGGTTGACTACCTGACTCAGCGTCACCGCGATCTGGTGATCAACAGCCAGGGCAGCAACCAGCTGCGTGCGGTCATGACCGATGCCCGCCTGAAAGAGGCGCGTGAATATGCGGTTCAGCAGAACATCAACATCCTGCGTAACCGTGTAAACCAGCTGGGCGTTGCCGAGCCGCTGGTGCAGCGTCAGGGTGCGGATCGCATCGTGGTTGAGCTGCCGGGTATTCAGGACACCGCGCGTGCGAAAGAGATTCTGGGCGCGACCGCGACCCTGGAGTTCCGTCTGGTAAACACCAACGTTGACCAGTCCGCTGCCGCCTCTGGCCGCGTGCCGGGTGACTCGGAAGTGAAGCAGACCCGCGAAGGCCAGCCGGTAGTAATGTACAAACGTGTGATCCTCACCGGTGACCACATTACCGACTCCACCTCCAGCCAGGACGAATACAACCAGCCGCAGGTTAACATCTCGCTCGACAGCGCCGGTGGTAACATCATGTCTAACTTCACCAAGGACAACATCGGTAAGCCGATGGCGACCCTGTTCGTGGAGTACAAAGACAGCGGTAAGAAAGATGCCAACGGCCGTGCCATCCTGGTGAAAGAGGAAGAGGTGATTAACATCGCCAACATCCAGTCTCGCCTGGGTAACAGCTTCCGTATTACCGGCATTAACAACCCGAACGAAGCGCGTCAGCTCTCGCTGCTGCTGCGTGCCGGTGCGCTGATTGCGCCGATCCAGATCGTCGAAGAGCGTACTATCGGTCCAACCCTTGGGATGCAGAACATCACTCAGGGTCTGGAAGCCTGCCTGGCAGGTCTGGTTGTCTCCATTATCTTCATGATCTTCTTCTATAAGAAGTTCGGCCTGAT
>DKMV01000376.1:6237-6589 GCA_002469605.1 Leclercia sp. UBA7405 | reverse complement strand
GAGCTGGTGATCGGCGGGCTGCTGCTGTTCGTGGCGGCGGCCTATATCGTCGAGCTGGTCTTCTCCCAGCCAAATCTTGTGCAGCTGACGAAAGGGATGGCGATCCCAAGCCTGCCCACCACGGAAGCCGTCTTCCTTGCGGCCGGGGTGCTGGGGGCGACCATTATGCCGCACGTTATTTACCTGCACTCATCCTTAACCCAGAACCAGCATCAGGGATCGCGCCAGGAGCGCTACTCTGCCACCAAATGGGATGTCGCCATTGCGATGACCATCGCCGGTTTTGTGAATCTGGCGATGATGGCCACGGCCGCAGCGGCGTTCCATTTCAACGGCCATACCGGGGTTGCCG
>DKMV01000376.1:5779-6065 GCA_002469605.1 Leclercia sp. UBA7405 | reverse complement strand
TCTCGATCAGGCTTATCTGACCCTGGAGCCGCTGCTGAGCCACGCCGCCGCCACTATCTTTGGCCTGAGCCTGGTAGCCGCCGGGCTCTCCTCTACCGTTGTAGGCACGCTGGCAGGGCAGGTGGTCATGCAGGGATTTGTCCGTTTTCATATTCCGCTGTGGGTGCGCCGGGTCATCACCATGCTTCCCTCTTTTATTGTGATCCTGATGGGGCTTGATCCGACCCGGATCCTGGTAATGAGCCAGGTACTGTTAAGCTTCGGGATCGCGCTGGCGCTGGTGCCG
>DKMV01000376.1:0-5592 GCA_002469605.1 Leclercia sp. UBA7405 | reverse complement strand
ATCGCGCTGGCGCTGGTGCCGCTGCTGAAATTTACCAGTGATATATCCCTGATGGGCGAACTGGTCAACTCAGCGAAGGTGAGACGGACGGGTTGGGCAATTGTGGTGCTGGTGGTGGCGTTAAACCTGTGGCTGCTAATCGGTATGGCCCTGGGATTATAAACACCAGCGAATAAAAAAGGAGCCGCAAGGCTCCTTTTTTGTAATAGCTTTGTATTAGTGGTGATGCCCGTGACCGTGACCGTGACCGTGACCGTGGCCACGCCCACGTGGGCCGCGATGGTCGTCGCGATCTCTCCAGCCCTCACGGTAGCCGCGTTCATAAGCGTTACGCTTATCCCAGCCCCGGTGATAGCCATTGTCATGTCTACGCCAGCGGTTGTCGCGCCATTCATAATGGCGATGCCAGTAGCCGCGGTCACGCCAGCCGCCGCCGTCCCAGTAGTTACCGTAATTATCGCGATCGCCAATTTGTAACTTAATTGATGGCAACAGGGTGATTTCGCCGGCAGTTGCCACCAGCGGGGCTGAAGCCAGTAACACAGCAGCCAGAATCAGGGACCTGAACATTGTTATTCTCCTTCACGATCGGGGCCGTAATCGGCCTGTTAACGTAATATTACGGGGTGGTAAAGCCCCGTTTCATCGACGTTAATCCGAAATGAGAAGGCATAGCACAATTTGCTAAAATAGCCTTTACTCTGCGCTATTCAGAATGGCTTCTATTTCGCCCAGTTCCGCCGCCGTGAAATGGCGGTTAGCCAGCATACCCACCGCATCGTCAATTTGTGCCGTTTTGCTGGCACCAATCAGTACCGAGGTGACGGCCTCATGGCGCAGGACCCACGCCAGCGCCATCTGCGACAGCTTCTGACCGCGGCGCTCTGCAATCGCGTTCAGCTGGCGCACTTTTTCCAGCTTCGCCTGGGTGAGCTGATCCGGATTAAGGAAGCGGCTGCCGCTGGCGGCTCTCGAGTCTGGCGGAATGCCGTGCAGATAGCGATCCGTAAGCTGCCCGCCGGCCAGAGGAGAAAAGGCGATACAGCCCACGCCGTTTTGCTGCAGCGTCTCCAGCAGGCCCGCTTCAGGTTGGCGTTCAAACATGGAGTATTTCGGCTGGTGGATAAGGCAGGGGGTTCCGAGATCGTTCAGGATGCCGATAGCCTGGCGCGCCAGCTCCGCCGGGTAGTTGGAGAGCCCGACATACAGCGCCTTGCCCTGGCGCACGATATGGTCAAGCGCTTTCATAGTCTCCTGCAGGGGCGTTTCGGGATCCGGGCGGTGATGATAGAAAATATCCACATACTCCAGACCCATCCGCTTCAGGCTCTGATCGAGGCTGGCAATAAGATATTTGCGTGAGCCCCAGTCGCCGTATGGCCCATCCCACATGGTATAGCCCGCTTTGCTGGAGATAATCAGCTCATCGCGCCAGGGTAAGAAATCCTCCTGTAAAAGACGGCCAAAATTGCGCTCGGCGGAGCCGGGGGGCGGCCCATAGTTATTAGCAAGATCGAAGTGGGTAATACCCGCATCAAACGCCCGCCGTAACAGCTGGCGGCTGTTTTCAATCAGGGTGGCATCGCCGAAGTTATGCCAGAGGCCAAGAGAAATCGCCGGCAGCTTGAGCCCGCTCTGCCCACATCGCTGGTATGTCATTGACTGGTAACGGTTGTTATCCGCCTGGTAAACCATGTACATCTCCTCTGAGCCGCAAAAGGTAAGCTGTGTATACGTTTACACAATAAACAGGTTACACAGCTTACATCGCTTAATTTCGTAAGACATTCTTTCCATCGCCTCATTGTTGCCGTTTCTGGACAGCCATCACGCTTACTCAATACTCACAAATGAGGTCACTATAATAAGGACACCTGCCATGCGTACCCCCTACACCGTCGCTGATTATCTGCTGGATCGCCTGACCGACTGTGGCGCAGACCACCTGTTTGGCGTGCCGGGCGACTACAACCTGCAATTTCTGGATCGCGTTATCGAAAGCCCTGATATCTGTTGGGTGGGCTGTGCCAACGAGCTGAACGCGGCCTACGCCGCCGACGGCTATGCCCGCTGTAAAGGCTTTGCCGCACTGCTCACCACTTTTGGCGTGGGCGAGCTCAGCGCCATGAACGGCGTGGCGGGCAGTTTTGCCGAATATGTGCCGGTGCTGCATATCATCGGTGCACCCGGCAGCGCCTCGCAGCAAAAGGGCGAGCTGCTCCACCACACCCTTGGTGACGGAAACTTTCGCCATTTTTACCAGATGAGCGAAGCCATTACCGTGGCCCAGGCAGTGCTGACCGAGCAGAACGCCTGCTATGAGATCGACAGGGTGCTGATGACCATGCTGCGCGAGCGCCGTCCCGGCTACCTTATGCTGCCTGTTGATGTGGCAAAAAAACCTGCCACGCCCCCTGTAAACGCTCTCATTGACCGGCTTTATGAAAGCGACGGCTTCCGCCTGGAGGCGTTCCGTCATGCAGCAGCACAACGTCTGGCCAACAGCGAGCGCACCGCGCTGCTGGCCGATTTTTTGGTCCTGCGCTATGGCCTGCAACAACAGCTCCAGCAGTGGGTGGCACAGACCCCCATTGCGCATGCCACCCTGCTGATGGGAAAAGGAATTTTTGATGAGCATAAACCGGGCTGTTACGGCACCTACAGCGGCTCCGCCAGCGGTGAGGCGGTCAAGGAGGCCATTGAAGGGGCTGACACGGTGATCTGCGTGGGGGCGTGCTTTACCGATACTCTCACCGCCGGCTTTACCCATAAACTGACGCTTCAGCAGACCATCGACGTGCAGCCGTACGCCACGCGCGTAGGGGAGACCTGGTTCACCGGCATTCCCATGGCCCAGGCCATTGAGATACTGACCAGCCTGTGCCGTGAGCAATTGGCTCCACGGCAGCTGCCTCCCGCGCCGCTTCCCTCGGCCAGAGTCCATAACGGTAGCCTGTCCCAGGACAGTTTCTGGAAAACGCTGCAAAGCTTTATTCGTCCCGGCGATATTATTCTGGCCGATCAGGGAACCTCGGCGTTCGGTGCCGCCGCCCTGCGCCTGCCGGCCGGGGTCAATTTTATCGTCCAGCCTATCTGGGGCTCTATCGGCTACACCCTGGCCGCCGCCTTTGGCGCGCAAACGGCCTGCCCGCAGCGGCGGGTCATCGTCATTACCGGCGACGGGGCCGCGCAGCTCACCATTCAGGAGCTGGGCTCGATGCTGCGTGATAAGCAACGTCCGGTCATTATGGTGCTGAATAACGAAGGTTATACGGTAGAGCGCGCTATACACGGGCCCGAACAGCGCTATAACGATATTGCCCTATGGAACTGGACGCAGCTCCCGCAGGCGCTCAGCCTGGATTGTCAGGCCGAGTGCTGGCGGGTAAGCGAAACGGTACAGCTGGCGGAGGTCCTGGAGAAGGTGGCGCGGCGCGAGCGGCTTTCGTTAATCGAGGTGATGCTGCCGAAAGCCGATGTCCCGCCGCTGTTGGGCGCGATTACCCAAGCGCTGAAGGCGCGCAACAGCGCCTGATTACTTATCCTCTCGCCAGGCCATCATCATGGGTCTGCCCGCCAGCAGCAGCCAGGCGGGCAGCATTACCACGCAGAGGAGCGGCAGCAGATTAGTGTCAGGCACCACCACGGCCGCCATAAACAGGCTCAGCCAGGCATCACGCGTGACCACCAGCACCAGCCCCAGGATCGCACAGGAGACGGTAATCGCCGCTGGCACCGCATCGACATGTTCATGCAGCATCAGCCCCAGCGCCACGGCGATAAATACCGCCGGGAAAATACGGCCGCCGCGAAAACCACAGGCCGCCGCCACCACCAGAGCCGCCAGCTTGATCAGCGCAAAAAGCAGGTAATCCGATACGCTATAGATCTGGCTGAAGGCCATCTGCTGCATCTCGTCCAGCCCCTTAAAGAGCGTAACGCTGCCGCCAATGGCCCCGAGGATCCCCAGTAAAAAGCCGCCGACGCCCAGGATAAGCACCGGATGTTTCAGGCGGTGCATCAGATGGTGCAGGCGCGGCAGACACCACACGCCCACCATGCCCAGCGCAATGGCGATAGCTGCGACTACAGCGCCGCTGAAAATATCGGCCAGCTGCATCTGGCCGTAATGGGCGATCGGCAGGGAAAAGTGGGGATGGAAAAAGAGGCTGGTGGTGAGCGCCCCGGCCGCCGCGGCGAGCAGGGGAGCGAACAGACGATCCCAGAGCGGTGTATCATTGCTACTGTTTAGCGTCTGGGAGAAGATCAGTGCTGCGGCGATGGGGGTGCCAAAGAGCGCGCCGATAGTGCCCGCCGAGGCCAGAATGGTCCAGTCGAGGGCCGCCACACGGGGGAACGCCCGAGCCCCGAGCGCTACCGCAAGGGCGATATTCACCGCCATCACCGGATGTTCCGGTCCGAGGCTGACGCCGCCTGCGAGGCCAAGAATCAGCGCGACGATCAAGCCCGGCAGCGCGCCGGCACTGACCGGGGCGCCAATCAGCGGCTCTGTTGCCGGGTCCGGACCGGCGTGGCCGGGGCTAAAGCGTATCACCAGACCTACGGCAATACCGGTGAGCGTCAGCATCATGACAATCCAGCCCGGGGAGTCAAAGCGAAAGCCGAGGGCGGCAGGCAGGCTGGCCCACAGAATCGTCTGTAAAACGGCGGCGACTTTCATAATGACAATCAGGATCAGGCTGGATGCCACGCCGATAATTAACGCCGGGAGAGCCAGCAACAACATCATTCGGGCGCGCGGATGAAGCATGATGATTTCCTTGTAAAAAATGACGCAGAAGACTTTGCACAATCAGCTTGCATCCTGTAGTGCAATTGATGCTGAAACGGTAAAGTTATTCTGTGACCAAGATCGATAATCCTGGGGCACCTTTCGCCAGGTCGTTGTTGTTCTGATGGCTTGAATTTAGAGTGTGCCAAAGAGTTATTTTGACTTTAGCGGAGCAGTAGAAGAATGACAAAGTATGCTTTGGTAGGTGATGTAGGAGGCACGAACGCGCGTCTGGCGTTATGCGACGTCAGCACGGGGGAAATTTCCCGCGCCAAGACCTATTCCGGACTGGATTACCCCAGCCTCGAAGCGGTGGTGCGCGTCTATCTGACGGAGCACAATGTCAGCGTTGAGGATGGCTGCATCGCCATTGCCTGCCCTATTACCGGTGACTGGGTGGCCATGACCAACCACACCTGGGCGTTTTCCATTCAGGAGATGAAAGCCAACCTCGGGTTTGCTCATCTGGAAATTATTAACGACTTCACTGCGGTGTCGATGGCGATCCCGATGTTAACTCCGGACCATCTGATCCAGTTCGGCGGCGGGCAGCCGGTTGAAGGTAAACCTATTGCGGTCTACGGCGCGGGCACCGGCCTTGGCGTATCGCACCTGGTACACGTCGATAAACGCTGGATAAGCCTGCCAGGCGAAGGCGGCCACGTGGATTTCGCCCCCAACAGCGAAGAAGAGGGCATCATCCTTGAAGAGCTGCGCGCGGAGATCGGCCACGTCTCGGCGGAGCGCGTGCTCTCCGGCCCGGGGCTGGTTAACCTCTACCGCGCGATTGTGAAATCTGA
>DKMV01000291.1 GCA_002469605.1 Leclercia sp. UBA7405 | reverse complement strand
GACGGCAGGCACCTGTTTGTGCGTCATTCGAAGTTTATGTAGCGCGTCCCGAAGGGGCTGACATAAGAGGGTGAATGAGCCACTGGTTACTATTATGCAACACCTGTGCCAAAATGCAAAATTATTTATTAACTCATTGATGTTTAATTAATTAATATCTTTTCAAATTAATTCCGCGCTGAATAATTTTCGGGCTAACTGTCGTTATTTAGCAACACCCCTAAGTACAATTTTAACATATTAAATAAATCAATAAGTTAAGTGTCACCTATTGACGACAGTACTGTCTGGCGTTTGTCGCAATTTCCCGACACACCCG
The DNA here is from genome assembly GCA_002469605.1 of Leclercia sp. UBA7405. Lineage (GTDB taxonomy): Bacteria > Pseudomonadota > Gammaproteobacteria > Enterobacterales > Enterobacteriaceae > Enterobacter. The sequence continues at coordinate 13,025 of DKMV01000291.1, read as the reverse complement.
CGTGCGGGCCATCACAAATAAAAAAGCCCGGCATTAGCCGGGCTTTTTACAGGCAGAAGGGTTTATCCCAGCTGCTTACGCGCGTTGCGGAAGATACGCATCCACGGGCTGTCCTCGCCCCAGTTTTCCGGGTGCCAGGAGTTGCTCACGGTACGGAACACGCGCTCCGGGTGCGGCATCATAATGGTAGCGCGACCGCTTTCGCTGGTGACGGCCGTAATACCGTTTGCCGAACCGTTCGGGTTCGCCGGGTAGGTCTGGGTCACTTTACCGAAGTTATCGACGAAGCGCAGCGCCACCAGCCCTTTGCTCTCAAGCTCGGCCAGGTGTGCGGCATCGCGTACTTCAACCTGCCCTTCCCCGTGCGAAACGGCGATCGGCATCATGGAGCCGACCATACCCTGCAGCAGCAGAGACGGGCTCTGGGTCACTTCCACCAGGCTGAAGCGGGCTTCAAAGCGGTCGGACTGGTTACGCACAAAGCGCGGCCAAGCTTCGCTACCCGGGATCAGCTCCCGCAGATTGGACATCATCTGACAGCCGTTACAGACGCCCAGCGCCAAGGTTTGCGGACGATGGAAGAAAGTTTCGAACTCGTCGCGCACACGTTCGTTAAAGAGGATGGATTTGGCCCAGCCTTCACCTGCCCCCAGTACGTCACCGTAAGAGAAGCCGCCGCAGGCCACCAGTGCCTGGAAGTCGGCCAGACCGGTACGGCCGCCAAGCAGGTCGCTCATGTGGACGTCGATGGCATCAAAGCCCGCGCGGTGGAAGGCGGCAGCCATCTCCACGTGGGAGTTAACGCCCTGCTCACGCAGCACCGCCACTTTCGGACGCGCGCCTTTGGCAATATAAGGCGCGGCGATATCTTCGTTGATGTCGAAGGAGAGCTTAACGTTCAGGCCCGGATCCGCGTCGTTGGCCTTCGCCTCATGCTCCTGGTCGGCGCAGACCGGGTTATCGCGCAGACGCTGCATCTGCCAGGTGGTCTCGGCCCACCACATACGCAGGGTGGTGCGGCTTTCGCTGAACACCGCCTGACCATCGGCCTCGATGACAAAGCGATCGCCCTGCACCGCCTGACCCAGATAGTGCACGCACTCTCCCAGGCCATGCTGCGCCAACAGCGCTTCAACCATCTCGCGGTCCGCCGCGCGCACCTGGATAACCGCGCCCAGCTCTTCGTTGAACAGGGCCGCCAGGCGGTCGTCGCCCAGACCGGCGATGTCTGCCTGCACGCCGCAGTGGCCGGTAAAGGCCATCTCGGCCAGGGTTACCAGCAGGCCGCCGTCAGAGCGGTCGTGGTAGGCCAGCAGTTTGCGGGCGGCCACCAGCGCCTGAATGGCATCGTAGAAGCCTTTCAGCTGCGCCACGTCGCGCACGTCGGCCGGTTTGTCGCCCAGCTGGCGGTAAACCTGCGCCAGCGCGGTGGCGCCCAGCGCGTTGTGGCCAAGACCCAGGTCAATCAGCAGCAGGGCATTGTCTTCGGTCGAGAGCTGCGGGGTAACGGTGTGACGCACATCTTCCACGCGGGCAAAAGCGGTGATAACCAGCGACAGCGGAGAGGTCATCTCGCGCTGCTCGTTGCCCTCCTGCCAGCGGGTTTTCATCGACATGGAGTCTTTACCCACCGGAATCGTCAGTCCGAGTGCCGGGCAGAGCTCTTCACCTACCGCTTTTACCGCTTCGTACAGGCCAGCATCTTCGCCCGGATGGCCGGCTGCGGCCATCCAGTTTGCGGAGAGCTTGATGCGTTTGATATCGCCGATATGGGTGGCGGCGATGTTGGTCAGGGCTTCACCCACGGCCAGACGGGCCGAGGCGCCAAAGTCCAGCAGCGCCACCGGCGCGCGCTCGCCCAGCGCCATCGCTTCGCCGTAGTAGCTGTCGAGACTGGCGGTAGTCACCGCGCAGTTGGCAACCGGGATCTGCCACGGCCCCACCATCTGGTCGCGGGCAACCATGCCGGTCACGGTACGGTCGCCGATGGTCACCAGGAAGGTTTTTTCTGCCACCGTAGGCAGATGCAGCACGCGGTTAACCGCGTCGGCCACGGAGATAGGCTGGCGATCCAGCGCCTTGCCCGCCGCTTTGCGGGTTTCGACGTCGCGGGTCATCTTCGGCGTTTTGCCCAGCAGCACGTCCAGCGGCAGATCGATCGGCTGGTTGTCAAAATGGGTGTCGTTCAGGGTCAGGTGCATCTCTTCGGTGGCTTCGCCGATCACCGCATAAGGGGCGCGCTCGCGGCGGCAGAGCTCGTCAAACAGCGGCAGCTGATCCGGTGCCACCGCCAGCACGTAGCGCTCCTGGGATTCGTTACACCAGATCTCCAGCGGGCTCATGCCCGGCTCGTCGTTCAGGATGTCGCGCAGGTTGAAGCGCCCGCCGCGGTTGCCATCGCTCACCAGCTCCGGCATGGCGTTAGAGAGGCCGCCCGCGCCCACGTCGTGAATAAAAAGAATCGGGTTGGCATCGCCCAGCTGCCAGCAGCGGTCGATAACTTCCTGGCAACGACGCTCCATCTCCGGGTTGTCACGCTGTACCGAAGCAAAGTCGAGATCCGCATCGGACTGGCCGGAGGCCATAGACGAGGCCGCGCCGCCGCCGAGGCCAATGTTCATTGCCGGGCCGCCCAGCACGATCAGTTTGGCTCCCACCACGATCTCGCCTTTCTGGACATGATCGGCGCGGATGTTGCCGATCCCGCCCGCCAGCATGATCGGTTTGTGGTAGCCGCGCAGCTCTTCACCGTTGTGGCTCTCCACTTTCTCTTCGTAGGTACGGAAGTAGCCGTTGAGGGCCGGGCGACCAAATTCATTGTTAAAGGCCGCGCCGCCCAGCGGGCCGTCGGTCATGATATCCAGGGCGTTAACGATACGTTCCGGCTTGCCGAAGTCCTCTTCCCACGGCTGTTCAAAGCCCGGGATACGCAGGTTAGAGACGGAGAAGCCCACCAGGCCCGCTTTCGGCTTGGCGCCGCGGCCGGTTGCCCCTTCGTCACGGATTTCACCGCCGGAGCCGGTTGCCGCACCCGGCCAGGGCGAAATCGCCGTCGGGTGGTTGTGGGTTTCGACCTTCATCAGAATATGTGCAGACTCCTGATGATAATCGTAGCGCCCCGCTTCGCGATCGGCGAAGAAGCGGCCAACCTCGGAGCCTTCCATCACCGCGGCGTTGTCTTTATAGGCAGACAGCACGTGGTCCGGGGTTTGCTCAAAGGTGTTCTTGATCATTTTGAACAGCGACTTCGGCTGCTGCTCGCCGTCGATAACCCAGTCGGCGTTGAAGATTTTGTGGCGGCAGTGCTCGGAGTTGGCCTGCGCGAACATGTAGAGCTCGATATCGTTCGGGTTGCGGTTCAGCTTAACGAACGCATCCTGCAGGTAGTCGATCTCATCTTCGGCCAGCGCCAGGCCTAAACGCAGGTTGGCATCGACCAGCGCCTGGCGACCCTGACCGAGAACATCTACGCTCTGTACCGGGGCGGGCTGGTGATGGGCAAAGAGCTGCTCTGCGTCGCTTAACGCGGCGAAGACGCTCTCCATCATGCGGTCATGCAGTTCGGCGGCAACGTCGCGCCACTGGGCGTCGGTCAGGGTTGAGGCTTCTACGTAATAGACCACGCCACGCTCAAGGCGGTTAACCTGGTTCAGGCCGCAGTTATGGGCGATATCGGTTGCTTTAGAAGACCAGGGGGAGATGGTGCCAGGGCGAGGGGTGACAAGCAGGAGTTTACCGGTTGGGGTATGGCTGCTCAGGCTTGGGCCATACTTCAGCAGACGCTCAAGTCTCGCTCGATCCTCCGTATTCAGAGGGGCATTCAGGTCAGCAAAATGGACATACTCAGCGTAAATATTGCTTACCGGGAGGTCGGCTGACTGAAAACGTGCCAACAGTTTATTAATACGGAAGGCAGACAGTGCAGGCGAACCACGCAGAATTTCCATCATAAGTCTCTCGTCTTCGAAGCGCCGGCGGCGCTTACAGTGTGCGCAAGGGGAAAACGGGCGTCATTATAGAGAATCCTGAGCGCCGACGAAACCGTTTGCGTCGAAATAAAATCGCATTTGAAATTTAACGATTGATGTTGCCGCTTTCTGTAATAAGTTGCCAACTGACGCAGGTTTACGCAAAATGCCGCTCAATCAATGGCAATACTTATAATTAACATGGCCACTGCAGACTGAGAAAACACTCGGCGCAGAGAATTAACTATTTGAAAAAATTAAAGATTAATTATCTGCTCATCGGCATTGTCACTTTGCTGCTGGCAGCGGCCCTTTGGCCTTCAATCCCCTGGTTCGGCAAAGCCGAAAACCGCATCGCCGCCATACAAGCGCGGGGGGTGCTGCGCGTCAGTACCCTCTCCTCCCCGATGACCTACAGCGCTATCAACGATAAAGTCATCGGCCTGGATTATGAGCTGGCGCAACACTTTGCCGATTACCTGGGCGTAAAGCTCAAAATCACCGTGCGCCCCACCATCAACCAGCTGTTTGACGATCTGGATAACGACAATGCGGACCTGCTCGCCGCAGGCCTCGTCTATAACAGCGAGCGCAGCAAAAACTATCAGCCGGGCCCGACCTACTACTCCGTCTCGCAGCAGCTGGTCTACCGCGTAGGCAGTCCGCGCCCGCGTAGCCTGGAGAATCTCACCGCTGACCAGCTGGTGCTGGCTCCCGGCCACGTGGTGATTGACGATCTGCGCGCCCTGAAAGCGAAAAAGTATCCCAACCTGAACTGGAGGGTGGATGAGAAACAGGCCACCCCCGCCCTGCTGGAGCAGGTTAAGGACGGAAAACTGCCTTATACCATCGCCGACTCCGTTGCCATCAGCCTCTATCAGCGCGTGCATCCGGAGCTGGCGGTGGCGCTGGACGTTACCGACGAGCAGCCGGTAACCTGGTTCAGCAAGCTGGACGGGGATCAGACCCTCTCTGCGGCGATGCTCGATTTCTATAACGGCATGAACGAAGACGGCATCCTCGCGCGGCTGGAAGAGAAGTATCTCGGCCACGGGGACGATTTTGACTATGTAGACACCCGCAGCTTCCTGCGGGCGGTGGATAACGTTCTGCCAGAGCTGCAACCGCTGTTCGAGAAGTACGCCCAGGCGATCGACTGGCGGCTGCTGGCGGCTATCTCCTATCAGGAGTCGCACTGGGATGCGCTGGCCACCTCCCCTACCGGCGTGCGCGGGCTGATGATGCTCACCAAAAACACCGCCCAGAGTCTCGGCCTGACCGATCGCACCAATGCGGAACAGAGCATCAGCGGCGGCGCGCGTTATCTGCAGGATATGATGGCCAAAGTGCCAGAGACGGTGCCGGAAGAGGAGCGGATCTGGTTTGCGCTGGCGGCCTATAACATGGGATACGCCCATATGCTGGATGCCCGGGCCCTGACGGTTAAAACCAAAGGTAATCCTGACAGCTGGTCAGACGTAAAGCAGCGTCTGCCCCTGCTGAGCCAGAAGCCCTGGTATAACAAACTCACTTACGGCTATGCGCGCGGGCACGAGGCTTATGCCTATGTGGAGAATATTCGAAAGTATCAGATAAGCCTGGTGGGTTATCTGATGGAGAAAGAGAAGGAGGCGGCACAGGCTCGCCAGCTGGCAGAGAGCTATCCGGTGGTGACTCCGGAAGAGCTCAACAATCCAGTAACTTCGATTCTGCCTTTTGCTGCTTTTTCTGCTGACGACGCATACGGAAAAAGTCACTTAGCATTGCCGAGCATGCTGGCGCAAGGATCCCACTAATCACCTCGACCTGATGGTTCATGCCCGGATGCCCCAGCACGTTCATGAGCGAGCCGGCGGCGCCGGTTTTCTCATCAGGGGCGCCGTAGACCAGGGTACCGATTCGGCTATGCACCATCGCACCTGAGCACATCACGCACGGCTCCAGGGTCACATAGAGCGTGGTGTCCAGCAGACGGTAGTTTTGCAGCACCATTCCCCCCTGGCGCAGAGCCATGATTTCCGCATGGGCGGTAGGATCGTGGCGGCCGATGGGGCGGTTCCAGCCCTCGCCTATTACCTGGTTATTGTGGATCAGTACCGCACCCACGGGCACTTCGCCCTCGTCCCAGGCGCGTTGAGCCAGCGTCAGCGCGTGGCGCATCCAGTATTCATGGTTAAGTTCGGGGTTGGACAACGAATAGCACTCCAGTCTGTAAAGCGGGCGCATTATACACACAGGATATGGATAACACTATTCGAGTTGCTGCAGCTCGCCCCGGGGTGTGACGCGCCAGCGGTGCTGGCAGAAATAGAGCAGCGGGTTATCCTGCTTGCTGTCGCTATAGCCGCTGTACAGACGCAGCGGGGTGCCGATTTTTTTCTCCAGCTGGACCACCTTCTCATGGCCCAGGCAGCGCATGGTGAGCACCCAGCCGCCGTAGCGGCGTGCGGTCTGGGTGGCAATCATATTCACCTTCGGCAGCCAGGGGGTATCGAAATAGACCAGCTCGACCAGCGGCTGGGGGGAGCCGGTGATCAGCCAGATATCCGCATCCGAAGCGGCAAGATAGTTAGTAAGGCGCTCCTGCACCACCGGGAAGGCGGTAACGTGCTGGCGAAACCAGAGAGCAAAATCCTGACGCAGCTGAACCAGGCGCGCCTCGCTGTGGCCAAAGGTGCAGCCCCACAGCAGCAGGCTCATGGGCCAGCGGGCGGCGCGCCCCTTTATCAGCAGCGCGCAGCCGATAACCGGCAGAAGGGGTAATACGAGCAACGCATTCAGGGGCTGCCGGCGCAGCAGATAACGCATAAAGGTGCCGAACATATCCTGCTGGTGAAGCGTTCCATCCAGATCAAAAAAGACAACCCGACGCTCGTGATTAACCAAACCTTACTCCTCTGGATCGTTGAACCCCAACAGCCAGGTAAAGAGGAACCCGGCGATAACCGCTACTAAATAGCCTAACAGATAGAGCATGACTTTTCCGGTCACTATGGTTAATGCCAGCGGTAAACCGGAAATGCCAAAGGTGATGACCGTCGCCACTTTCCAGAAGCTGATAAGCGCCCCGCCCACCGCGCCGCCAAGGCAGGCGCCAATAAAGGGCTTGCCGAGCGGCAGGGTCACGCCAAAGATAAGCGGCTCGCCAATGCCCAGCAGCCCCACCGGCAGCGCCCCCTTAATCACCTTTTTCAGACGGGCGTTGCGGGTTTTAAGCAGCACCGCGATGGCGGCCCCTACCTGCCCGACGCCGGCCATGGATAGTATCGGCAGCAGGGCGTTAAAGCCGTGGGCCTGCACCAGCTCGACGTGAATAGGCACCAGCCCCTGATGCAGGCCGGTGAGTACCAGCGGCAGGAAGGTTCCGGCCAGCACGCCGCCCACCAGGAAGCCGCCGCGATCGATGGCCCAGGCAGCACCGTGCGCGATGGCGTCGGAGATCCAGCCGCCCAGCGGTTGCAGGGCAATAATGGCAATACTGCCGGTGATAAGCGTAGTCAGCAGCGGGTTGAGGATCAGCTCCAGCGAGCCCGGCAGCGCGGCGCGCAGCTTTTTCTCGATCCAGCACATTAACACCACCACCAGCAGCACGGCGATAACCCCACCCCGCCCCGGCTGGAGCGGCTCGCCGAATAGGCTGATCTGCGCCAGCTGCGGGCTGGAGAGAATACCCGCCATCACGCCGCCCATGGCCAGCGACCCGCCAAATACCTTCGCGGTATTGACCCCCACCAGAATGTTCATAATGGCAAAAACGGCGCTGCCGAAAATAGCCAGAATACCGAGCAGGTTGGGGAACTGGGTCGCAAAGTCGCCGGTGATATCCGGGCGTTTCAGGATGTTGATAATCCCCGTTATCAGCCCGGAAGCGATAAAGGCCGGAATAAGCGGAATAAAGACGTTTGCCAGCTGGCGCAGGGCATCGCTCATCGGGGCTTTATAGCGCGCTTTGGCCTGGTTTTTGGTACGCTCGGCGTCGTCGATAACCGCGCCCCCCATCAGCGAGCGCATCGCCTCCACCACCTGCGCGGCTTTGCCCGGCCCGACAATCAGCTGGTGCTGTTCGCCCTGCTTCACATAGCCGCTGACGCCCGGTAATTTTTTCAGACGCGGTATATCGAGCTTAGCCTCATCCTCTACCTCGACGCGCACCCGCGTCATGCAGTTTTCCAGCCGCAGGATGTTTTTCTCTCCGCCAATCCCCTGCAGGATGTCGCTGGCGAGCGCTGCCGTTTTGTCCATATCCGTCCCTTTAGTTTTCTAAAGCCGCCCGTAAAAAGCCCTGATGCTGGTCGAGCCTGGCCTGCGCCGACGCGGCGTCCAGCCCGCTTAAAATCATCAGAATGGCGGGTTTCACCTCATAACCCGTCTGTTCCAGCACCTTTTCGGCCTCGTCGCGGGTGGCGCCCGTAGCCTCTACCACCATTCGGCAAGCCCGATCCACGAGCTTCACGTTGGTGGCTTTCATATCTACCATCAGGTTCTGATAGACCTTGCCGAACTTCACCATCGCGCCGGTGGAGATCATGTTCAGCACCAGCTTCTGGGCGGTGCCGGACTTAAGCCGGGTAGAGCCGGTTAATGCTTCCGGGCCCACCACCGGCGAGATGGCAATATCTGCCAGCTGGGCAATGGGCGAACCCGGATTACAGGAGATAGCCACGGTGGTGCAGCCGGCTGACTTTGCAAACTCCAGACCGCCAATCACGTAGGGTGTGCGCCCGGAAGCGGCCAGGCCGACGACCAGATCGTTGGCGGTAAGTGTAAGCGCGCGCAGATCATCTTCCCCCAGCTGTTTACTGTCTTCTGCCCCCTCAACGGCTTTCAACAGGGCTCCCGGCCCGCCGGCGATCAGCCCGATCACCAGCCCGTGCGGGACGCCGAAGGTGGGCGGGCATTCAGAGGCGTCCAGCACCCCAAGGCGCCCGCTGGTGCCTGCCCCCATGTAAATGATGCGTCCACCGGCCTTCAGGGAGGCGGCTGCGGCATCCACCGCCTTTGCCACCTCCGGTAATGTCTCTTTCACTGCCTGCGCGACCAGCGTATCCTGCTGATTAAAACGACTTACCAGGTCAAAGGTGGAGAGCGCATCCAGGTCCATGGTTTGCGGGTTGCGGGATTCAGAAACGAGTGAGCCAAGATTCATCTTTTTACCTCTGGAATTTTTAATTCAACATAATCGCACTATAATGGAATATATAATTCATTCGGGCGAGCAATATTCGTATTTTGCAGTAGCTATCACATTTCGCCAGGAGTACTCATGAACTGTTTGATCCGTATTCGCCAGCGATACGCCGGCCTTGCCCAGAGCGACAAAAAGCTGGCGGATTTTCTGCTGTCCCAGCCCGATCGCGCCCGGCATCTCAGCTCTCAGCAGCTGGCACTGGAGGCGGGCGTCAGCCAGTCAAGCGTGGTGAAATTTGCCCAGAAGATTGGCTTTAAAGGTTTTCCGGCGCTGAAGCTGGCGATCAGCGAAGCGCTGGTCAGCAACGCCAACCCTCAGTCGATGCCGGTACATAACCAGATCCGCGGTGACGATCCGATGCGGCTGGTGGGCGAAAAGCTGATCACAGAGAAAGTGGCGGCGATGCATGCCACCCTGGACGTGAATACGGAAGAGAAGCTGCTGGAGAGCGTGGCCATGCTGCACGCAGCACGGCGGGTGATCCTGACAGGTATCGGCGCCTCCGGGCTGGTGGCGCGTAATTTTGGCTGGAAGCTGAACAAAATTGGCCTGATCGCCATCGTCGAACAGGATATGCATGCCCTGCTGGCCAACGTGCAGGCTATGGATCCGGACGATCTGCTGCTGGCGATCTCCTACTCCGGCGAGCGGCGTGAAATCAACCTGGCGGCCGACGAAGCCCTGCGGGCGGGCGGGAAGATCCTCGCCATTACCGGTTTTTCACCTAATGCCCTGCAACAGCGCGCCACCCGCTGTCTGTATACCATTGCCGAAGAGCAGGCGACGCGCAGCGCGGCGATCTCCTCCACCAGCGCCCAGATGCTGCTTACCGACTTGCTGTTTATGGCGCTGGTTCAGCAGGATCTTGAGCACGCGCCGGAGCGGATCCGCCACAGCGAGGCGTTGGTAAAAAAATTGGTTTGAGCAGGCAATGAGCATATAATGCCCGCCCTGTTTGTGTTGTTTCTGAGAATTACCTGATGGCGCTGTTAATTACCAAAAAATGCATCAATTGCGATATGTGTGAACCCGAGTGCCCTAACGAGGCTATCTCAATGGGTGACAGCATTTATGAGATTAACAGCGACCGCTGTACCGAGTGTATCGGCCACTACGAAACGCCGACCTGCCAGAAGGTGTGCCCTATCCCGAATACTATTTTGAAGGATCCGGCACATATGGAATCAGAAGAGCAGCTGTGGGACAAGTTTGTCCTGATGCACCACGCCGATAAGATCTAACTTTCGATAATCACCGTTGCGCAGGCGTAGTGGCGCTCATCCGCCAGGGTGACATGCATATGCGCTACGCCCAGCTTCTCTGCCAGCTTCAACGCCTCGCCCCACAGCCGCAGACGCGGTTTGCCCAGCTCATCGTTAAAGACTTCAAACTGATTAAACGCCAGCCCGTTGCGGATCCCGGTGCCAAACGCCTTGGCGGCCGCCTCTTTTACGGCAAAACGCTTTGCCAGAAAACGCACCGGCTGCTGGTGCGTTTCCCAGATGGCCCACTCGTTATCGCTGAGCACCCGACGCGCCAGGCGATCGCCGCTGCGGCCGATCACCGCTTCGATGCGGGCAATCTCAACGATATCCGTGCCTAAGCCGAGGATGGCCATTAACGACGCGCTTCCAGCATCAGGCGTTTCATTTCAGACACCGCCTCTTTCAGACCGCTCATGACCGCCCGGCCAATAATGGCGTGGCCGATATTCAGCTCGTGCATCTCAGGAATGGCGGCAATGGCCTGCACATTATGGTAGGTGAGACCGTGACCGGCGTTGACCTTCAGCCCCAGGCCAGCCGCAAAGGTTGCCGCCCGGGTAATGCGCGCCAGCTCTTTCGCCCGGGTCGCGTCGTCTGCAGCATCGGCGTAGCAGCCGGTGTGAATTTCAATATACGGCGCGCCCACGTCAGCGGCGGCCTGGATCTGCGCCTCGTCGGCATCAATAAACAGGGATACCAGGATACCGGCATCGGCCAGGCGCTTACAGGCGTCGCGCATTTTATCCAGCTGCCCGGCTACGTCCAGCCCGCCTTCGGTGGTCACTTCCTGACGCTTTTCCGGCACCAGGCAGCAAAAATGGGGTTTGGTCTCGCAGGCGATGGTCAGCATCTCTTCAGTTACCGCCATCTCGAGGTTCATACGGGTATCCAGCGTCTGGCGCAGGATGCGCACATCGCGGTCGGTGATGTGACGGCGGTCTTCACGCAGATGAACGGTAATACCGTCGGCGCCGGCCTGCTCTGCAATAAACGCTGCCTGAACCGGGTCGGGATAGGCCGTGCCGCGCGCGTTGCGCAGGGTGGCAATATGATCAATGTTGACGCCTAACAGTAACTCAGCCATGACAATCCTCGGTTTTCTTTTGGTTCATCTCCCCTCTCCCTCTCGCTCTGAGAGAGGATTGGGGTGAGGGTGTAATACGTTAACGCTTCGGCATAAACTGCCGGAATAATTCGCGGCTCTTTAAGGGCTTCCCCCCAAGATACGGCTTGAGTGCAATACGGGTAAAGCGTTTTGCCGCGCGCAGCGTCTCTGCATCCGGGAACTCGCGCTCGGCCAGCGCGCGCAGATCGCGCCCGGTAAAGGTGCTGTTATCCATCACCACGCTGGCAATAAACCCTTTCTCTTCACGATAGCGGTAGGTCATGGAATCCTCGACCGGATCGCCGCTCCCCGCGCAGTGTAGAAAATCCACGCCGTAGCCAAGATGCCCCAGCAACGCCAGCTCAAAGCGGCGCAGGACGGGTTCAGGCGTGCCGCTGGCACCCGCCAGCGCCTGGATACAGTGCAGGTAATCGAAAAAGAGTTCAGAGAAGCGGGTCTCATGCTCAAGCACACGTGAAATGAGTTCATTCACATACAGCCCGCTGTAGAGCGTAATACCAGAGAGGGGAAGCGCCAGAGAAACGGCTTCAGCGCTGCGCAGAGTTTTAACTTCTCCGCGCCCGCCAAAACGTACCAGCAAAGGAGTAAAAGGCTGTAAGGCGCCTTTCAGGTTTGAACGTTTGGATCGTGCGCCTTTGGCAACAAGGCGCACGCGGCCCGACTCTTCTGTGAAGACGTCCAGCATTAAGCTGGTTTCGCTCCAGGGACGACTATGCAGGACAAAGGCGCGCTGCCATCCATCCATTATGTTACTCGTCGTCCTGGGTTATTGATCGTCGCCGTAACCGAGACTGCGCAGCGCGCGTTCGTCATCGGCCCAGCCAGATTTCACCTTCACCCACAGCTCAAGGTGAACCGGGGCTTCAAACATCTCCTGCATATCTTTACGGGCTTCAATGCCGATGGTTTTGATCTTGGCGCCTTTGTTGCCAATCACCATCTTCTTCTGCCCTTCGCGCTCAACGAGGATCAGCCCGTTAATATCGTAACCGCCACGCTCGTTGGTCTGGAAGCGTTCGATCTCAACGGTAACGGAGTATGGCAACTCTGCCCCCAGAAAACGCATCAGTTTTTCGCGGATGATTTCAGAGGCCATAAAGCGCTGGGAACGGTCGGTGATGTACTCTTCCGGGAAGTGATGGATAGCCTCCGGCAGATGTTTACGCACGATGCCTGCGATGGTATCCACGTTCAGACCGGTCTCTGCAGAGAGCGGTACGATATCGAGGAAGTTCATCTGGCTACCGAGCCACTGCAGGTGCGGCAGCAGATCCGCTTTTTCCTGCACGTTATCCACCTTGTTGACCGCCAGGATCACCGGCGTTTTACCGTCACGCAGCTTGTTAAGCACCATCTCGTCGTCCGGCGTCCAGCGGGTGCCTTCAACCACGAAAATAACCAGCTCAACATCACCGATGGAGCTGCTCGCCGCCTTGTTCATCAGGCGGTTGATGGCACGCTTCTCTTCCATATGCAGG
>DKMV01000289.1 GCA_002469605.1 Leclercia sp. UBA7405 | reverse complement strand
GCCGGAAGAGGCGATCCGCGCGCTACTGGAAAAAGTTCTGCCGCGCGAAGAGGAGCTGAAAGCGCAGCAGGCGATGGCCCTGATCCAGGAGGGTAAACATGAAGAAGCCCTGCCGCTGCTGAAAGAGGCGTGGCAGCTGTCGAATCAGGATAGCCAGATTGGCCTCCTGCTGGCGGAAACGCAGATTGCCCTCAACCGCTCCGAAGAAGCAGAAGCGGTGCTTAAAACTATCCCGCTGCAGGATCAGGATACCCGTTACCAGGGGCTGAAGGCGCAGATCGAGCTGCTGAAGCAGGCGGCAGACACGCCGGAAATCCAGCAGCTACAGCAGCAGGTAGCCGAAAACCCGGAAGATGCGGCGCTGGCGAGCCAGCTGGCGTTGCAGCTGCACCAGGTCGGGCGCAACGAAGAGGCGCTGGAGCTACTGTTTGGTCACCTGAAGCGCGATCTTGCCGCGGCCGACGGCCAGGCGCGGAAGATGTTCCAGGAGATCCTGGCGGCGCTGGGAACCGGCGATACCCTGGCGTCGAAATATCGCCGTAAGCTTTACGCCCTGCTCTACTGATCTCTTTCTTCTGCATGGAGCCCCGCCATTTCTGGCGGGGCTTTTTTATGTCCGAAACCTGAAACAGGCCGCTATGGCAGGCGAATTTCCAGGCGATAACCGGTATACTCATGGGCAGTAAACGAACAGCTATTTTCGTCACATGGAAGGCTAAACAGGAGGTTTTTACATGCTTATTGTTATACCCATTTTAATCTTTGTCGCCCTGGTGATCGTCGGTGCCGGGGTGAAAATCGTCCCTCAGGGTTATCAGTGGACCGTTGAGCGTTTTGGCCGCTACACCACCACCCTGCAGCCCGGTTTAAGCCTGATTGTGCCCTTCATGGACCGCATCGGCAGAAAGATCAACATGATGGAGCAGGTGCTGGATATCCCTTCCCAGGAGGTTATCTCCCGGGATAACGCCAACGTCACCATTGATGCGGTGTGCTTTATTCAGGTTATCGACGCGCCCAAGGCCGCCTATGAGGTGAGCAACCTGGAGCTGGCGATCATCAACCTGACCATGACCAACATCCGTACCGTGCTGGGGTCGATGGAGCTCGATGAGATGCTCTCCCAGCGCGACAGCATCAATACCCGCCTGCTGCATATCGTCGACGAGGCCACCAACCCCTGGGGCATTAAAGTGACCCGTATCGAAATTCGCGACGTGCGCCCACCGGCAGAGCTGATCTCCTCCATGAACGCCCAGATGAAGGCGGAGCGAACCAAGCGCGCCTATATCCTTGAGGCCGAAGGGATCCGCCAGGCGGAGATCCTGAAGGCAGAGGGGGAGAAGCAGTCGCAGATCCTGAAGGCCGAGGGCGAGCGCCAGTCGGCGTTCTTACAGGCCGAAGCGCGTGAACGTTCGGCGGAGGCGGAAGCCCGCGCCACCCAGATGGTCTCCGAGGCCATCGCAGCCGGGGATATTCAAGCCATCAACTACTTTGTGGCGCAGAAGTACACCGAAGCGCTGCAAAATATTGGCGCGGCGAATAACAGCAAAGTGGTGATGATGCCGCTGGATGCCAGCAGCCTGATGGGGGCGATTGGCGGTATTACCGAGCTGATTAAAGAGAGCGGTAAAGAGCGCAGGCCATGATTGAACTCATTGCGGCACATCCTCACGTCTTCTGGCTGAGCCTCGGCGGCCTGCTGCTGGCGGCCGAGATGCTGGGCGGCAACGGCTATCTGCTCTGGAGCGGCGTGGCGGCGGTGGTCACCGGGCTACTGAGCTGGCTGTTACCCTTCGACTGGGCCTGGCAGGGGGCGCTGTTCGCGGTGCTGACGCTGGTCGCCGCCTGGCTGTGGTGGCGCTGGCTGTCGCGCCAGGTGCGGGAGCAAAAACCGGCGGATGCCGCGCTCAACCAGCGCGGGCGGCAGCTGCTGGGTAAACGCTTTACGCTGGAGGCGGCGCTGGTGAACGGTCGCGGCCACGTGCGGGTGGGCGACAGCTCCTGGCCGGTCGTGGCCGACGAGGATCTGCTCGCGGGCACCCGGGTTGAGGTGGTGGCGATTGAGGGGATCACCCTGCGCGTCAAAGCCTGTTAAGTCCGGGCCTTTTTATGACAGCAGCCGGAAAGATTGTCGATAATTGGGCATTCGGCGCTGTCATCTCCCGGGCAGGACTCCGCTAACGCCAGCAGCTGGGTGCGCATCGCCTGCAGTTCCACGATATGCCGTTCGATCTCCGCCACCTTCTCCAGAGTCTGGCGTTTAACGTCGGCGCTATGACGTTTAGGGTCGTTAAAGAGCGCCACCAGATTGCCGCACTCCTCGAGATTAAAGCCCACCTGCCGCGCCTGGCGCAGCAGGGTCAGTTCATCCAGATGCTTTTGCGTATAGCTGCGGTAGCCGTTTTCACTGCGCAGCGGCGGCGTCACCAGCCCCTTCTCTTCATAAAACCGAATGGCTTTGCTGGTTAAGCCGGTTTTTTTGGCAACATCGCTGATATTCACTTTTCCCCCTTGACCTTCCCCTTGATGGAAGGTTTAACCTTTATAACAGTAAGCTGAGAACGTTTCGACGGTCAAGAACTGACCGGGTCACTATCAAGGAGTTTATTATGTCCCACACTATCGACCTGACGCTGGACGGCCTCTCCTGCGGCCACTGCGTCAAACGCGTTAAAGAGAGTCTGGAGCAACGTCCTGACGTTGAAACCGCAGAGGTGACTATCGAGCACGCTGCGGTGACCGGCAGCGCCAGCGCTGACGACCTGATCGACACCATCAAACAGGCCGGATACGGGGCGGAGTTAAGCCACCCAAAGGCTGATCCGCTGACAGCATCATCAATCCCGTCGGAAGCACTGACAGCGGCCCCTTCTGAGCTTCCGGCAGCGGATGACGTGGACGACAGCCAGCAGCTATTGATCAACGGCATGAGCTGCGCCAGCTGCGTATCCCGGGTGCAGAATGCACTGCAAACGGTGCCCGGGGTGGTACAGGCGCGGGTGAATCTGGCGGAGCGCACTGCGCTGGTAATGGGCAGCGCCTCCGCCGCTGAATTAGTGCAGGCGGTCGAAAAGGCAGGCTACGGCGCCGAGGCCATTGAAGATGATGTCGAGCGCCGCAACCGCCAGCAGCAGACCGCCGTCGCCACCATGAAGCGCTTCCGCTGGCAGGCGATTGTCGCCCTGCTGGTGGGGATCCCGGTGATGGGCTGGGGTATGCTCGGCGACAACATGATGGTCACCGAGGCGAACCGCAGTCTGTGGCTGGCGATTGGCCTGCTTACCCTCGCCGTGATGGTTTTTGCCGGCGGCCACTTTTATACCAGCGCCTGGAAGAGCCTGAAAAACCGCACCGCTACCATGGATACGCTGGTGGCGCTGGGTACCGGCGCGGCGTGGCTCTACTCCATGAGCGTCAACCTCTGGCCACAGTGGTTCCCAATGGAGGCGCGCCATCTCTATTATGAAGCCAGCGCGATGATTATCGGCCTGATTAACCTCGGCCATATGCTGGAAGCGCGTGCCCGCCAGCGCTCCTCGAAAGCGCTGGAGCGTTTACTCGATTTAACCCCGCCTTCGGCTCGCGTCGTCACCGATGAAGGTGAGAAGAGCGTGCCGCTGGCCGAGGTGCAGCCGGGCATGGTCCTGCGCCTCACCACCGGCGATCGCGTTCCGGTCGACGGCGAAATCACCGAAGGGGAAGCCTGGCTCGATGAGGCCATGCTGACCGGCGAGCCCATTCCCCAGCAAAAAAGCAGCGGCGACGAGGTTCACGCCGGTACGGTGATGCAGGACGGCAGCGTGCTGTTCCGCGCCAGCCGCACCGGCAGCCAGACCACCCTGTCGCGCATTATCCGCATGGTGCGCCAGGCCCAGAGCAGCAAGCCCGAGATTGGCCAGATGGCCGATAAAATCTCCGCCATCTTTGTACCCGTAGTGGTCGGGATTGCTCTCTTCAGCGCGGCAATCTGGTATTTCTTCGGCCCGGCACCGCAAATTGTCTACACCCTGACCATCGCCACCACGGTGCTGATCATCGCCTGTCCGTGCGCGCTGGGGCTGGCAACGCCCATGTCGATTATTTCGGGCGTAGGCCACGCGGCGGAGTTTGGCGTGCTGGTACGCGACGCCGATGCGCTACAGCGCGCCAGCACCCTGGATACGCTGGTGTTTGATAAAACCGGCACCCTGACCGAAGGCAGACCTCAGGTCGTCTCGATCAACACGCTGGGCATGGATCAGACGGAGGCATTACGCCTGGCTGCAGCGCTGGAGCAGGGCTCCAGCCACCCGCTGGCCCGCGCTATTCTTGAGAAGGCGGGCGATGCGGCGCTGCCGCAGGTCAACAATTTCCGCACCCTGCGCGGGCTGGGGGTGAGCGGCGAGAGTAATAACCGCACCCTGTTGCTGGGCAATCAGGCGCTGCTCGAGGAGAACGGCATTGATACCCGCGAGCTGGCAGAAGAGATGAACGCCCAGGCCTCGCTTGGAGCGACGCCGGTCCTGCTGGCGGTGGATGGTAAAGCCGCGGCGCTGTTTGCCATTCGCGAT
>DKMV01000276.1:2808-3362 GCA_002469605.1 Leclercia sp. UBA7405 | reverse complement strand
AGAGAGTCCAACGAAGGTGGTGAAGAAAAATAACAGCCAGGCGCCAATAACGGTAAATGCGCCTCCTCCCATAATATCGGTCAGACCGTAGCCAATGCTCACCGGAACGGTGATTTTTTTCTGTGCGCGAGACATAAGGATCCTTACCAGAAAATATCCAGTTAAAAGGTAAAATCTTATTTTTTATTGATGTCTAAGGCGGTCACTCCCCTGGGGTACAGGGGAGTGAATTACTATCAGGAGAGTGCGCCGTGCTTGCTACGGGCGCCAACGCTGCTCAGGTCTTGCCCGGCATCAGCGGCATCATTCAGAATGCTCAGATCGCGGTCACAGACTTCCGGCATCAGCACGGAGGAGATAAGGCCAATCACGGAGTAGACAATCATCATTGCTGCAATCGGCCACCAGGTACCGGTTATATTGCAGAAGATCCCTGCCAGTACCGGGCCGAAACCGACCGCCACCAGACCGCCTGCTTCTTTTGAAATGGCCATGCGGGTAAAGCGGTTGCGGGAGCCAAACATCTCCGCCATGGTGATATTTTCCAGAGCGAA
>DKMV01000276.1:2200-2675 GCA_002469605.1 Leclercia sp. UBA7405 | reverse complement strand
GGTGATATTTTCCAGAGCGAATAACCCCAGCACCGCGAAATTATGAATCACGATAATGGAGAGCATAATGACTCCCGGGCTGTAAGATTTATCAACGATAATCGACAGCATCGGGTAAGCCAGAATAATGGCTGAGATATTCAGCAAAATATAAGGCAGGCGACGACCGAATTTATCTGACAGCCAGCCCAGCAGCGGAATAGTAATAAAGCCGAGGAACGAGCTGATCATTAATGCATCGGTCGGAATGGCTTTATCAAACAGCAGGGTCTGCACCAGATAACCCGCCAGGAAAGTCTGAATCAGCCCGGAGTTACCGGCCTGACCGAAACGCAGACCCGTTGCCAGCCAGAAGGATTTGCTTTTCACCATCGCGCCCAGGGTGCTCTCCTGTTCTACGGGTTTAGCAGGCGCATCCTCTGCGTTGACCTTTTCGAAGACCGGGCTCTCTTTTAGGTTCATACGCAGCCAGATA
>DKMV01000276.1:1556-1994 GCA_002469605.1 Leclercia sp. UBA7405 | reverse complement strand
CGGAATACGCCAGCCCCAGGCCACCAGCTCTTCACGATCGAGGGCAAAGAACATGACCGCCCAGATAGCCGTGGCGCTGAGGGTGCCGCAGTTGGTGCCCATCGCCACCAGCGAAGAGATGATGCCGCGTTTACCTTTCGGCGCGTACTCCGCGAGCATGGTGCCGGCACCGGAGATCTCCGCCCCTGCCCCCAGCCCCTGGATAATACGCAGCGTAACCAGCAGCACCGGCGCAAAGATACCGATCTGCGCGTAGGTGGGCAGCACGCCGATTAAGGTGGTGCAGATCCCCATCATGGTGATGGTGATAAACAGCACCTTTTTACGGCCGATGCTGTCCCCCATTTTGCCGAAGATAAAGGCGCCAACGATACGGGCAATGTAGCCTGCGCCGTAGGTGCCCATCGCCAGAATCAACGCCATGGCGGCAGACTGTTC
>DKMV01000276.1:721-1361 GCA_002469605.1 Leclercia sp. UBA7405 | reverse complement strand
GTAGAGCTGGAAGTCCATAAACTCTAACGCCGTACCAAGCCAGCCAGATACCGCGGCTTTGACCAGGTCTGAGGTGGTTCTTTCATGTTGTACTTGAGTCATATTGGCTATCTCAACAGGGTAAGATGCGTACCACTAGATCGCATTCAATTATTATTAGGCAAACGTCAGTAACACCTTGCAGCATTGCCGCTGGTCTTTTTCAAAGAGTTCGATAGCGTCTTTCACATCCTGATAAGCGAAGGAGTGGGTCACCAGCTTGTCGGGATCGATAAGCCCCTTCTCCAGCCAGTCGATCACTACCGGGAACTTATTGGCGTTAAGGCGCGAGGAGAAGATAGAGAGCTCTTTGCCGGTAATGCCCTGCTGCACCACCTGGCTCGGCTCGCTGGAGAAGCCCATCAGCACAATGCGTCCCGCCGGGGAGGCCAGGTTGACGGCTTCCTGCAAAATAGAGGGATGGCAGGCCGCGTCGATAATCAGGGTTGGCCTGATGCCCTTCTCGGTCAGGACCTCCTGCAGCGACTGGCTGGCGTTGTTAATCGTCCAGTCGGCGCCGCTGCGGCGGGCCATCTCCAGACGCTCTTCGATGCGATCGACCACAATCACCTGGCGCACCTTGTACACGCCCTTCAGCGCC
>DKMV01000276.1:0-586 GCA_002469605.1 Leclercia sp. UBA7405 | reverse complement strand
TTGTACACGCCCTTCAGCGCCTGCACCGTCACCAGCCCCATCGGGCCCGCGCCATAGATCAGCGCCACATCCTGTTCGGTGGGACTGACATGTCCGGTGACGTTGGCGGCAATGGTGAAGGGTTCGACCATCACCGCGTGTTTGTCGGCAATGGCATCGGGGATCGGCCAGGCATTTTTAGCCGGCACTACCGCATATTCGCTAAAACCACCGTCCCGGTGCACGCCCAGCACCACCAGCGAGGTACAGACGTTGGGTTTGCCCACCGAGCAGGGGTAGCAGTGGCCGCAGCTGATCACCGGGTCGACGGAGACGCGCTGACCCAGGCGCGCGCTGTCCACGCCCTCACCCACCGCATCAATCACGCCAAAGAACTCGTGGCCGATTACCCGTGGGTATTTCGCAAAGGGGTTATGACCGCGGTAGATATGGCTATCGGAGCCGCAGATGCCCGCCAGTTTAACTTTGACGCGCACCTCGCCCGCTGCGGGTTCCGCCAGCGGACGCTCTTCGATAACCAGCTCGTTGGGCTGCTGAATAACGATACTTTTCATCTTCTGCTCCTTTACCAGTTCCACAGCGTGCC
>DKMV01000294.1 GCA_002469605.1 Leclercia sp. UBA7405 | reverse complement strand
TTGTCCGTTATTACCGGGCTGATTCCACGCCATGTATATGCTCCATATTTGTTATGCGGTGATATACCTTCAAACGCCTGACATGCCGTAACATTCAAAGCAATTTCGGGTATCCCAAAGGGCAAAAACCTTCAGGCCTATCCTTTCTGGTCAGACGACATAGTCGACCAGCGCAGGTTCTTGTTTACAGAGGCGACGCCAGTCAACGACAGGCATACGCACCTGCAAACTTACGCTGCCGTCATCCTCCATCCACTCTTTTTCTATCGCCTGCAGCTGATAAAACCGGCTGCGCAGTCGGCCTTCCTGAGGCGGCAGGCGCAGCGTGTGCTCGGCTACCTCACCAGCAAGACGTTCTGTTAAAGCCTGGAAAAGGAGTGGCACGCCAGTACCGGTCTGGGCAGAAAGCCAGACCCGCACGGGTTTGTTCTCTTCATCGCGATCGATACGGGGCTCAAAGTCGTCCAGCATATCGATCTTGTTCATTACCAGCAGCGTTGGGATCTCGTGTGCCTCGATCTCTTCGAGCACGGTATTCACTGCATCGATATTTTCCTGCACGCGGAGATCCGCGGCATCAATCACATGCAGCAGCAGGGTTGCCTGGCGCGTCTCCTGCAGGGTGGCTTTAAATGCGGCCACCAGGTCGTGCGGCAGGTGACGAATAAAACCTACGGTATCCGCGAGGACGGTCTCACCCACATCCGCCACGTCGATGCGGCGCAGCGTCGGGTCCAGGGTCGCAAACAGCTGGTCTGCGGCGTATACCTGAGCCTCAGTAATCTGGTTAAACAGGGTGGATTTACCGGCGTTGGTATAACCTACCAGCGACACCGTCGGAATATCGGCTTTGGTTCGGGAACGACGCCCCTGCTCACGCTGTTTCTCAACTCTTTCGAGCCGTGAGAGGATCTGGGTTATACGTCCACGCAATAAGCGACGGTCGGTTTCGAGCTGAGTTTCACCCGGGCCGCGCAAACCAATACCGCCTTTCTGTCTTTCAAGGTGTGTCCAGCCGCGTACCAGACGCGTTGCCAGATGGCGCAGCTGCGCCAGCTCAACCTGCAATTTCCCTTCATGGGTACGTGCACGCTGGGCAAAAATGTCTAATATCAAACCCGTGCGATCGATAACACGGCACTCGCACAGACGTTCCAGGTTGCGTTCCTGGGCCGGCGTCAGGGCGTGATCAAAAAGCACGACTGAAGCGCCAGTCGCTTTTACGGCATCCGCAATCTCTACTGCTTTACCTTCACCAACAAAATACTTTGGGTGCGGCGCTTTACGGCTACCGGTAATCACCTGCATTGCTTCGACACCGGCGGAAGAGACAAGAGCTTCAAACTCCTGAAGGTCTTCCATATCTTTGTCTTGCGAAAAATAGATGTGTACCAGCACCGCCTGCTCACCGGCATCATAACGGTCAAACAAGCGTTAACCTCTCAAGAAAGATCAGCGGGGAACGCAGAAAACCTGGCTCCCCGGTATGGAAAAAAACAGCCAGCAACCTTATTCGGTTTCTTCGCTGTCCTGCTGTGGCGCAGAAGAGCCCTGCGCGTTGCTGCCATGATGATAGTTACTGGAACCGCCGCCAGCGTTGTTGCTGTGATGAGAGACCGGACGAGACGGAACAACAGTAGAAATCGCGTGCTTATAGACCATCTGGCTGACCGTGTTTTTCAACAGAATCACGAACTGATCGAAAGACTCAATTTGACCTTGCAGCTTAATACCATTCACCAAATAAATAGAAACTGGAACACGTTCACGACGCAGTGCGTTCAGGAACGGGTCTTGTAAAGATTGCCCCTTAGCCATTCTATCTTTTCCTTATATGCTTGTTTTGTACTTAGAACCTTGCGATTCTGAAAAATTGCGCACGATACGCCTTAATTGTACACATTCAGTCTGTGATATCACCAACAACCTGTAATACTTCGTTGAGCGCTTGTTGCGGCTTTTCACTGTCTAACCAGTGAACCCCCTCCCAACCACGCAACCAGGTTATCTGGCGCTTCGCTAACTGTCTCGTGGCGCAAATACCTCGATAAACCATTTCATCATGTGAAATTTCGCCTTCGATAAAGGACCACATCTGGCGATAACCCACACAACGAATGGAAGGCATATCCGTATGCAAATCTCCACGGGCAAATAGCGCCCGCACTTCTGCTTCAAAATCTGAAGCTAACATCTGATGAAAACGCTGCTCAATTCGCTGATGGAGCAGTTCACGGCTCGCCGGGGCGATGGCGAACTGATGCACCTGATACGGCAGAGCCTCTCCTGACGTTTGCGTCAGTTCCGTTAAAGTTTTACCCGAAATGAAAAAAACTTCCAGTGCCCGGGAAAGCCTTTGCGGATCATTTGGATGAATACGTGCCGCAGCAACTGGATCGATCTCTTTCAGTTGTTGATGCAACGCCCCCCACCCCAGCGCTTCTGCCTGCTGCTCAATCTTTGCTCTTACTGCCGGGTCCGCCGAGGGCAACGGTGATAACCCTTCCAGTAACGCCTTGAAATAGAGCATTGTTCCGCCAACCAGCAGAGGAATTCGCCCCGCCGCCGTAATATCGGCCATCTCCCTCAGCGCATCGCGCCGAAAATCGGCAGCGGAATACGCCTCTGCCGGATCGAGAATATCGAGCAAGCGGTGCGGTGCCGCCCGCAGTTCCTCTGCGTTTGGCTTCGCGGTGCCGATATCCATTCCCCGATAGATGAGGGCGGAATCGACGCTGATCAACTCTACTGGCAAAACTTTACGCAGCTCAATGGCTAACGCCGTTTTGCCCGAGGCCGTTGGCCCCATCAAAAAAATTGCCTTAGGCAGGCCAGCCGTACTGACATCACTCATCTTTCAGGGCGTTCTTTGCCGTTTGTAAATCAACATATTGCAATAAACCGCCCGGCGGCGCTTTCACCAGATTAGGGCAGAGACGTTCAACCTCTGCCAGCACGGTGATAGCCTGCGCCATACTCCACATCTGATGTTCGCTGGCCAAATGGCGGGCGATCCAGTGTGCGGTGTTGGCTGCATCAAAGGTCGTTTGCTGCGCCAGGTAGCCTATCAGTTCAGGAATCAAGTTTTGTAAATTTTGTTGGCGTAAGGGTAAAGGCACCGCGCGTAAGGTCACATGCTGCGTTTCCAGCGCCACTTCTATACCCATTTCAGCAAGTGCAGCCTGAAAACGCTCTACTACATGTGTCTCATTTGCCGTGATTTTTAAGCGCACCGGGATCAGCAGCGGCTGCGCGCAGGCGCGATGTTCGCCCGGCATAAGCTGCGTCTGTTTCAACCAGCGCTCTGCCACCGGCAGGGCCAACAGCGCCAGCTTACCGTCACGTTCAAGAAGGGCCATATCGGGGGCCACTATCGTCAGCACGCGGCCAAAGCTCTGGCTATGCCCTTCAAGGGTCTCTGTCCTGGGGGCAACATCGGCCGCGCGATCTTTAATCGCCGGGGTTTCAAGCAGCTTGCGGTAATTCTCACCCTGCTGTTTCTGATAACCCGGCTGCGCATGCGGGTAGTTTGCGCCAGTCGGCCGCGAGGCACCGCCGGTATAGCGCGGCACGGCGGGTTCGCGAGCGACCGCCGGCTCGGCAAACTGATTGCGGCCGGCAGCGGCGCGGTTTTCCGGTATCGGGCGCGGTGCGGCGGGTTCATCTGCAAGGGGCAACGCCGGGGCCGCCTGCTGCTGCAGAACGCTCAACACCCCCTGATAGATAAAATCATGTACCAGCCGGGATTGATGAAATCGCACTTCATGTTTGGCCGGGTGCACATTCACATCCACCTGGTGTGGATCGATCTCCAGATAGAGCACAAAAGCGGGCTGTCGATCCGCCCCCAGTTTGTCTTCACAGGCCTGACGGATAGCGTGGTTGATCAGGCGATCGCGCATCATCCGGCCGTTAACATAGCAATACTGGATGTCGGCGAAGGCGGCGTTGTTCGCTTTCGGATCGGCTACCCATCCGCGCAGGGTTAAATCCCCGTGCTGCCACTCAATAGCCAGCGCCTGTTCAAGAAATGGCGTGCCGCAAATAGCCCCCAGTCGGCGCTCTTTCTGCCCGCCCTGCGCCACGGCGCGATACTGACGCATCATTTTGCCGTTATGGCTAAGGTTAATCGTCACGTCGAAGCGCGCCAGCGCGATGCG
>DKMV01000389.1:4131-7645 GCA_002469605.1 Leclercia sp. UBA7405 | reverse complement strand
GCCGGTAGGTATGCTGCTCTCCGTGCCCCTGACGATTATCGTTAAAATCGCGCTTGAGCAGACCGCCGGTGGGCAAAGCATTGCGGTGCTGCTCAGCGATATCCGCTAGTCAGGCCTCTTCCTGCGCCATTTGCAGCACGGGTTTGCCGACCCTGCCGGGCTGGTAATAGTGCTGCAATGCCTCACGCCAGGCGGCAAAGGGGAGCGGCACGCTCTCGCTGTTGTGGCTGCTGAGCAGACGCGGCCACAGCGCCCGAAACTCCGCCTGCCAGCGTTGAGGATCGCAGGCGCTAAAGGTATTACGAATATGGAACCAGCGAACCGGCGGATAGTGGCGGGCCAGGGTAAATGGCTGGCCTGAGAGCAGCCCGTAGCTAATAAACTCTCCCGCCTGCGGCATCGCCTCCAGCAGCGCCTGGGCCAGCGCGCCGCCCGTGGCGTCGTAAACAATATCGCACTGCGCGGCGACGCTGAGGACAGCGGCCGTCTCCTGCTGGGCAATCGGCGTAATCCCCATCGCTGCAAGCCTTGCGGCATGAGCAGGCGAGCGGTGAATGCCCCACACCGCCGTCGCCCCCATCTGCCGTGCCCACTGCCCCAGCAGAATGGCGCAGTCGGAACCGGCGGCGGTAAGCAGCACCCGTTTGCCCTCGGGCGGACAGAGTCTGAGCATCAGCTGGGCCGCCAGCGGGTTGATAAATGCCCGGGCCGCGAGCCAGGTTTCAATTTCATCCGGCACCGGGACAGCCAGCTCTGCCGGGCAATCCACCACCTGCTGCCAGGTTCCTTCGCCGCGCAAAGGCAATACGCGCTTACCTACCAGACTCTGAAAGGCCTGCGGGGCAGCGATCACTCTCCCTACCCCTTCATAGCCGGCCACCCCAGGCAGGGTGACGCGATGCCGGTAGGCACCGGTTATGGGGATCAGATCGGAGGCGTTAACCGGGGCGCAAAGCATCTGCACCCGGAGGTTACCGGGCATAAGTGGGCCTTTGCGGGCGGTTTCTGCCTGCAACACCGACGCTGGCTCGCCGAACTGACGATAAACCAGGGCGCTATTCTCCATGGCGGCTCTCCGGCACTGGGTAATAAATTTGGCCTATAAGGGGGGCGGTTAACGGCTGCGCTTGGCGTGGCGTTCGCGGGTTTCGAGCCTGGCATCGCCGGATTTACGTAACGCCACGTAGCAGGCACCGCTGCCGCCGTGATGGGGTTGCGCGGCGCAAAATGCCTGGACGGCGTCAAATTCGGTGAGCCAGCGGGCCAGATAGCTGCGCACGATATTGGCATGCGACTCGGCTTCCCGCCCCTTGCCGTGTACAACAATCAGATTGCGCAACCCTTCCCGCTCCGCCCTGCGGATAAAGGTGTAGAGCTGCTGGCGGCACTGCTCCACCGGCAGGCGTAACAGCGACAGGCTCGCCTCGCGGGGGTATTTCCCGGCGCGCAGCTTATCCATCACCCCATGCTGCACCCCCTCGCGCTGAAAGGCCAGCGGCTCGGCCAGGGGAACAATATCGAGATAGCCGGTAGTCAGGAAGTTATCGAGCTGGTCGATATCAATATGCTTTTTATCACGCGCGTTGCGGGCGGGCTGCCAGTGGATGTCGGTGCAGCGTTTGAGAGGCTGGACGTCCTGCATCGCGTCAAGGAAAAGCGACTTATCATCGGGTTTCATGTCAATCCTCCTGCTTCTGCTGACGGGCTACTATACCTGCGAAAAAGAGCTGCCTCAACGATCAGCATAGCTGACGACTTTTATTGTCGTTACAGGGGCTAAAAATATATGTTTTTTAGTTAATTAACTAAGTACTTAATGTTTTCTTAAGGAAGGCTTCATTAATGATAAAACCACTCACTAGAAATAAAGAAATTGTGAGAAGAGATAAATTCTTTGCCTTTCATTATGTACGAAATACCGCTATAAATAGATTACTCTGTGCAAGGGAATAATTAAGCAGAGCATGCATGAGGAGCATTGCTGTGTGTACTGTAGAGTCTGTTGGATGTCGACAGGCTCTATTTTTTTATCCTTTATCTTCCTGCGGAGAAATCTGGCGCGCATAGCGGCGGAATTGCGTGATTAAAGAGGCCGTTAGCGGCGTCTGGCGCGTATCACGGCGCTGGATCAGATAGTACGCGGCCCTGGGCAGGGTCTCCTTCACCGGCAGCATCACCAGCCGATTAGCCAGCAGCGGATCGCATCCCAGCTCCTGAGGCAATATACTGAGAAAGTCACTCTGCGCAACTAAACTAATACTGGATGAGAACGTTTCGCAAATAACGCCTATATTCGGCACCTGAGCGCTCTTATTAAAAACCTCTTCCAGCTGTTTATAATAACTCCCGCGTGGAGTTGGCATCGTCCAGCTGTATTTCAAAAGCTCACTGATTGACGTGGTCCCCAGCGCCGGATGTCCTGCCCGGCAAAATATGGCAAACGGCTTTTCAAATAACTTTTCAAACGTGAATTCATGATCATAAGGGCCCTGATAATAGGTATTTATTGTAAAGTCGAGCTCGCCCTGGCGTAATTCGTTAATCATGGAAACCAGTTGCCCCTCCATAATCCGCACCTTCACCTGAGGATGCTGCTGATGGAAACGGGTGATCACGGCCGGCATCAGCAGGCGCGCGACGCTTGCCCCCATGCCGATATTCACCTGCCCGGCCAGTTTGCCCTGGCGCTGTAAAATGTCCTCCTGGGCAGAGCGTAGCTCTTCCAGAATCAGGCTGGCATGCTGGTAGAAACTCTCACCGCACTCGGTGAGCGCCACCCCTTTACTCCGTCGGATAAACAGCTGGGCTGCGACCCCCTCCTCCAGCTCTTTGATCGATTTGGTTAATGCCGGCTGCGACAGATTAAGTACCCGGCTGGCACCGCGAATACTCCCCTGACGCGCCACTTCCACAAACGCCCGAATTTGATGAAATTTTACCTGAAAGGTCATATCTGCACCGATAACCGCTGTTTATCAGAGTAAAGAAATTGTCATCTACTGTAATGGAAATGATTGTGCGAGGGTAAGCCACGAACGGTTAAATCTGTGAAAAAACGGTTAGTGATAAGTAAAAACTATCACAGCGTGAGGTAGTTCACATAATCTAATGATGACAGGAAACCCTATGCAGACACTGGCGCAGTATCTCGAGACCTTATCCCCTCAGCTCATCGCGTGGCGACGCGATTTCCACCACTATGCCGAATCGGGCTGGGTGGAGTTTCGCACCGCTGCCAAAGTCGCAGAAATCCTTGATGGGCTGGGTTACGACCTGGCAATGGGCCGCGACGTGGTGGATGCCGAGAGCCGGATGGGCCTGCCCGACGAGGCGACGCTGGCCCGGGAGTTCGCCCGCGCGCGCCAGCAGGGCGCCCCTGAAAAGTGGCTCAGCGCCTTTGAAGGCGGCTTTACCGGCATCGTCGCCACCCTCAATACCGGCCGCCCTGGCCCTACCCTCGCTTACCGCGTGGATATGGACGCGCTGGATCTCTTTGAAGAGCTGAGCGATGAAC
>DKMV01000389.1:0-4087 GCA_002469605.1 Leclercia sp. UBA7405 | reverse complement strand
CGATGAACACCGCCCGTACCGGGAAGGTTTCGCCTCCTGTAACCCCGGCATGATGCACGCCTGCGGTCATGATGGCCATACAACCATTGGCCTGGGTCTGGCCCACGTGCTTAAGCAGAACGAAGCCCGGCTGAACGGCACCATCAAACTTATCTTCCAGCCCGCCGAGGAGGGTACGCGCGGCGCGCGGGCAATGGTCGCCGCCGGGGCGCTGGACGACGTGGACTATTTCACCGCGGTACATATCGGTACCGGCGTCCCGGACGGCACCGTCGTCTGCGGCAGCGATAACTTTATGGCCACCACCAAATTTGACGTGCGCTTTACCGGCGTAGCGGCTCACGCCGGTGGCAAACCGGAAGATGGCCGTAACGCCCTGCTGGCCGCCGCTCAGGCAGCCCTTGGCCTGCACGGCATCGCCCCGCACAGCGAAGGCGCCTCGCGGGTGAACGTTGGCGTAATGCAGGCGGGCACCGGCCGCAACGTGGTCCCCGCCACCGCCCTCCTGAAAGTCGAAACCCGCGGCGAAACCGAAGCCATTAACCAATATGTCTTTGAGCGCGCAAAATCGGTTATCGCCGGCGCAGCCGCGATCTATGGCGTGCAGAGCGACCTGCGCCTGATGGGTGCGGCCACCTCCAGCGCCCCTTCTCCGGCCTGGGTGGCCTACCTGCGGGACCAGGCCTCTCAGGTGGCGGGCGTGCAGCAGGCCATCGATAAAGTGGCCGCCCCGGCGGGTTCGGAAGATGCCACGCTGATGATGGCCCGCGTGCAGCAGAACGGCGGTCTGGCCTCCTATATGGTCTTTGGCACCACCCTCAGCGCCGGGCACCACAACGAAAAATTCGATTTCGACGAACAGGTGATGCTGGTTGCCATCGAAACCCTGGCGCATAGCGCGCTTAATTTCCCCTGGACGCGAGGTGTGTGATGCAGACCATTTACCGCTTTATTGAAGATGCCATAGAAACCCGCCGTCAGGATTTAACCGATATTGCCGATGAGATCTGGGAGCATCCGGAAACCCGCTTCGAAGAGTTCTGGTCCGCCGAACGTCTCGCAACCGCCCTCGCAGAGGAAGGCTTTAGCGTGACGCGCAACCCCGGCGACATCCCCAACGCCTTTATCGCCAGCTTTGGCAGCGGCAAACCGGTTATTGCCCTGCTGGGGGAGTACGATGCCCTGGCAGGCTTAAGCCAGCAGGCCCACTGTGCCACGCAGCAGAGCGCTACGCCCGGTGCCAACGGCCACGGCTGCGGCCATAATCTGTTAGGCACCGCGGCGCTGGCGGGGGCGGTGGCGGTGAAAAGCTGGCTGGAGCAGCACGGCGGACGCGGCACGGTTCGCTTTTACGGCTGCCCCGGCGAAGAGGGCGGCTCCGGCAAAACTTTTATGGTGCGCGAGGGGCTCTTTGATGACGTGGATGCGGCCGTCACCTGGCATCCGGAGGCCTTCGCCGGCATGTTTAACGTCAGTACCCTGGCCAATATCCAGGCCGCCTGGCGCTTTCATGGGGTTGCGGCGCATGCGGCTAACTCCCCGCATCTCGGACGCAGCGCGCTGGACGCGGTAACGCTGATGACCACCGGCACCAATTTCCTGAACGAGCACATTATTGAGAAAGCGCGGGTGCATTACGCCATTACCGATACCGGCGGCATTTCGCCCAACGTAGTGCAGGCCCAGGCCGAGGTGCTCTATCTTATCCGCGCCCCGGAGATGGCCGATGCGCAGCAGATTTACCAGCGCATTGAGAAGATTGCCCAGGGCGCGGCCCTGATGACCGAAACCACCGTTGAACACCGCTTCGATAAGGCCTGCTCCAGCTACCTGCCAAACCGCACGCTGGAGGCGGCTATGTACGAGGCGCTGGCCCACTATGGTACCCCGGCGTGGAGCGACGACGAGCGCGCCTTCGCCGCCGAGATCCGCGCCACCCTTACCGATAACGATCTGCAAAACAGCCTGAAAAATATCGCGGCCACCGGCGGCGAAGCGGGTAAGGCTTTCGCCCGCCGACAGCAGGAGACATTGCTGGTGGACGAGGTCGCCCCGTACGCGGTCACCGACAACGTGCTGGCTGGCTCCACGGACGTGGGCGACGTCAGCTGGAAGATGCCGGTGGCCCAGTGCTTCAGCCCCTGCTTTACCGTTGGGACGCCGCTGCACACCTGGCAGCTGGTGGCCCAGGGCCGCACCTCCATCGCCCATAAAGGCATGCTGCTGGCCGGGAAAGTGCTGGGCGCCACCGCGCTGGGGCTGTTGCAGGATCCCTCACTGCTGCAGGCGTGCCGGGAGGAGTTCGAACAGCAGATCGCAGAAAAACCCTATGTCTGTCCGATACCGGCAGGCGTGACACCGTCACCTTTAAAATAAAAAAACATAACACAACAACACAACAGTTCGAGGAACGCCCATGAGTATGTCTTCCATACCTTCGCATTCCCCTACCGGTAAGCTCTATGGTTGGGTTGAGAGAGTCGGCAACAAAGTGCCGCACCCTTTCCTGCTTTTTATCTACCTGATTGTGATTTTGATGGTGGCCACCGCCGTGCTCTCCGCCTTAGGCGTGAGCGTACGTAACCCGGCGGATGGCAGCATGGTGGCGGTGAAAAACCTGCTCAGCGTTGAGGGGCTGCACTGGTTTTTACCTAACGTGATTAAAAACTTCAGCGGGTTCGCGCCGCTGGGGGCCATTCTGGCGCTGGTGCTGGGTGCCGGGCTGGCGGAGCGCTCCGGGCTGCTGCCGGCGCTGATGGTCAAAATGGCGTCGCACGTGAACGCCCGTTACGCCAGCTATATGGTGCTGTTTATCGCCTTCTTCAGCCATATCTCGTCCGATGCCGCGCTGGTGATCATGCCGCCGATGGGGGCGCTGATTTTTCTCGCGGTGGGGCGCCATCCGGTAGCGGGCTTGCTGGCGGCTATCGCCGGGGTGGGCTGCGGTTTTACCGCCAACCTGCTGATTGTGACCACCGACGTGCTGCTCTCAGGCATCAGTACCGAAGCGGCAAAAACTATTGATGCCGCCGTACACGTCAGCGTAATCGACAACTGGTACTTTATGGCCAGCTCGGTGATCGTCCTGACTATTGTGGGGGGTCTGATCACCGACAAAATCATCGAGCCCCGTCTTGGGCAGTGGCAGGGTAGCAGCGATGATAAGCTCGAAACCCTGTCGCCGGAGCAGCGATTCGCCCTGCGCGTGGCAGGCGTGGTGTCGCTGATCTTTATTGCGCTGGTGGCCCTGATGGTGGTGCC
The DNA here is from genome assembly GCA_002469605.1 of Leclercia sp. UBA7405. Taxonomy (GTDB): domain Bacteria; phylum Pseudomonadota; class Gammaproteobacteria; order Enterobacterales; family Enterobacteriaceae; genus Enterobacter. The sequence goes on along the minus strand of DKMV01000389.1, from coordinate 826 downwards.
GGAGAACGGTATTCTGCGCGATCCGGTTAAACACACCGTGCTGCCCTCGCCCTTTATTAAAGGCATAGTGCCGCTGATCATTCTCTTCTTCTTTGTGGTGTCGCTGGCCTATGGCATCGCGGTGGGCAAAATCCGCCGTCAGGGCGATCTGCCGCAGCTGATGATCGAGCCGATGAAGGAGATGGCGGGCTTTATCGTGATGGTCTTCCCGCTGGCCCAGTTCGTCGCCATGTTCAACTGGAGCAATATGGGTAAATTTATGGCGGTGGGGCTGACCGATCTGCTGGAGACCGCCGGGCTAAGCGGCGTACCGGCTTTTGTCGGGCTGGCGCTGCTCTCCTCGCTGCTCTGCATGTTTATCGCCAGCGGCTCGGCTATCTGGTCGATTCTGGCCCCCATCTTTGTGCCGATGTTCATGCTGCTGGGCTTCCATCCCGCCTTTGCCCAGATCCTGTTCCGCGTGGCGGACTCGTCGGTGATCCCGCTGGCGCCCGTCTCACCGTTCGTCCCGCTGTTTTTGGGGTTCCTGCAGCGCTACCGGCCTGAGGCGAAACTGGGTACCTACTATTCGCTGGTACTGCCCTATCCGCTTATCTTTTTAGGGGTATGGCTGGTGATGCTGGTGGCATGGTATCTTGTCGGCCTGCCGATTGGACCCGGGATCTACCCGCGTCTGAACTAAGGAAAAAAGGATGCTGAGATTACTCGAAGATAAAATCGCCACGCCGCTGGGGCCGCTGTGGGTACTTGCCGATGAGCAGGGCAATTTGCGCGCCGTCGAGTGGGAAGAGCACAGCGATCGCATAGTGGAGCTGTTTAATATCCA
>DKMV01000044.1 GCA_002469605.1 Leclercia sp. UBA7405 | reverse complement strand
GGCGATTTTGGTCAGCTCGCCTAACGTTCTGAGTTCTGCAAACTGCGCCTCATCGTTGGCATCCTGAATCGATCCCGGGCGCAGGCCATCGCCCAGCGAGAGGGCCACGTCATAAGCGGCGCAGATTTCACAGATATCGCGGAAATGCTGATAGAGAAAACTCTCCTGATGATGTGACAGACACCATTTCGCCATGATTGAGCCGCCGCGCGACACGATACCGGTCAGACGTCTGGCCGTCATCGGCACATAGCGCAGCAGCACGCCGGCGTGGATGGTGAAGTAGTCCACCCCCTGTTCTGCCTGCTCCAGCAGGGTATCGCGGAAGGCTTCCCAGGTGAGGTTTTCGGCGATGCCGTTTACCTTCTCCAGCGCCTGGTAGATGGGGACGGTCCCGATGGGCACCGGGCTGTTACGCAGGATCCACTCGCGGGTTTCGTGGATATAGCGGCCGGTTGAGAGATCCATCACCGTATCCGCCCCCCAGCGGGTGGACCAGACCAGCTTTTCCACCTCCTCTTCAATGGAGGAGGTCACCGCCGAGTTGCCGATATTGGCATTCACCTTCACCAGGAAGTTGCGGCCGATGATCATCGGCTCGGATTCCGGGTGGTTGATGTTGGCGGGAATAATGGCGCGGCCGGCAGCTACCTCGTCACGCACAAACTCCGGGGTGATATTCTCCGGCAGGCGGGCGCCAAAGCCTTCACCCGGATGCTGATGGCGCAGGATCTCGCTGCGGATGCGCTCCCGGCCCATGTTTTCCCGGATGGCGATAAACTCCATCTCCGGGGTCACTATGCCCCGGCGGGCGTAGTGCAGCTGGGTGACGCATTTACCCGCTTTCGCCCGTTTCGGCGTCAGCAGGCCGGTAAAACGCAGCTCGTCCAGGCCGTCGTCGGCCAGGCGGGCTTTGGTATAAGCCGAGCTTTGCTCGTTTAGCGCTTCGCTGTCGCCGCGTGCCTCAATCCACGGCTGGCGCAGCTTCGCCAGCCCCTGCTGGACGTCTATCGCAATAGCGGGATCGCCGTAGGGGCCGGAGGTGTCGTACACCGGCACCGCTTCGTTCTCTTCATACTGCGGGTTCTCTTTGCTGCCGCCGATAAGCGTCGGGCTAAGCTGGATTTCACGCATCGGCACGCGGATATCCGCCTGCGAACCGGTGATGTAAATACGCGTGGAGCGGGGGAAAGCGGTGCCTTCCAGGGTTTCAATAAAGTGTTGGGCTTGTGCGCGCTGTTCGCGGCGGGTCAGTTTTGTGGCAGACATAGCTCATTCCAAAGGTGAAGGAGATGGCTTGTCAGACGACGGATGAAGCAAGAGAGGCGATCGCCCGGGGGCGATACGACAACAGATTGACTCTTGTTCCCTTCGCAGGTATTAGCCTGATCAGGTTCCGCGGATCCCGAATTAACGGTCTCAGCCCGTGCTTGCACACTGGGCACTCCGACAAGAAAAATCGCCCTCGTAAGAGGGGCGAATGGTTGTAAATTACTCGTTAACGATTAAGAACTCAAGCAGGTCGCGCAACCTGCGCTTCGTTACTGGCTTTCAGATCGTTATCCAGCGCCAGGGCAATCAGCTTATCTTCCAGCGTGAAGCGCTCTTCCATCGCTTCGCCAAGATCGGACAGCGCCTGCTGGAGCTCAAGATAGTTATCGTGATCGATGGCGTTCTCAAGGGTGGAGTCGTAGTAATCCATGATCTGCTGGGTATTGGCTTCCAGCAGGGGATAAATTTTGGTAGCGGCGACCTGCGGACTATTACCTTCCATTTCGCCAAGAATACGTTCATAAATATTAAAGTGACCGTCGGAAAGGTAGTCGACCAGGCTCTGGCAAAAATCGTCCAGCGCCTTTTCATTAAGCCGTATCCAGGACTCCTGGCCGGGCTTAAGACCAACCAGATTGTAGTAGGCAACGAGCAGATGTTTACGCACGTCCAGCCAGCGATCAACCAGGTTGTTACTTCCTCCAACGCGCTCTGTCAGGCTTTCCAGCTGGTTTAGCATGTTTGACTCCGCAAGGTTAAGATTTAGAGCTGCCCACCCAAAATGTAATCATAATGTTACCAACATGCCTGTGAAGCGAAGGTAGTGCAATAGATATGGATCGTATAATTGAAAAATTAGATCGCGGCTGGTGGATAGTCAGCCACGAACAAAAATTATGGTTGCCAGCCGGAGAAATACCACACGGCGAGGCTGGAAATTTCGATCTTGTGGGGCAACACGCACTTAAGATCGGCGAATGGCAGGGCGAAAATGTGTGGTTGATCCAGCAGAATCGTCGCCAGGATATGGGATCCGTTCGCCAGGTAATCGATCAGGATGTGGGACTGTTTCAGCTGGCCGGGCGCGGCGTGCAGTTGGCGGAGTTTTATCGCTCGCATAAGTTCTGCGGCTACTGCGGCCATACCATGCATCCGAGCAAAACCGAGTCGGCGATGCTCTGCGGCCACTGCCGCGAGCGTTACTACCCGCAGATTGCCCCCTGCATTATCGTCGCCATCCGCCGGGATGACACCCTGCTGCTGGCGCAGCACACCCGCCACCGTAACGGCATTCATACCGTGCTGGCCGGGTTCGTGGAGGTGGGAGAAACCCTGGAGCAGGCGGTCGCGCGCGAAGTGATGGAAGAGAGCGGCATCCGGGTAAAAAACCTGCGTTATGTCACGTCCCAGCCCTGGCCCTTCCCGATGTCGCTGATGACCGCCTTTATGGCCGAGTACGACAGCGGCGAGATCGTGATCGACCAGAAAGAGCTGCTGTCGGCCGACTGGTATCGCTATGACGATCTTCCCCTGTTGCCGCCGCCGGGCACCGTGGCGCGCCGCTTAATCGAGGATACTGTGGCAATGTGTCGGGCCGAGTATGAGTAATGTTACACTGCAAGTCTGACGCTTAAGGAACTGCAATATGACCGAATTGAAGAACGATCGTTATCTGCGTGCGCTGCTGCGCCAACCCGTTGATATCACCCCGGTATGGATGATGCGCCAGGCGGGTCGCTATCTGCCGGAGTACAAGGCCACGCGCGCCCAGGCGGGCGATTTTATGTCGCTGTGCAAAAACGCCGAGCTGGCGTGCGAAGTCACCTTGCAGCCGCTGCGCCGCTATCCGCTCGATGCGGCGATCCTCTTCTCGGATATCCTGACCATCCCGGATGCCATGGGGCTGGGACTCTACTTTGAAACCGGCGAAGGGCCGCGCTTCTCATCACCCATCAAAAGCAAGGCCGATATCGACAACCTGCCGATCCCGGATCCGGAGCAGGAGCTGGGCTATGTGATGAACGCCGTGCGCACTATTCGCCGTGAACTGAAAGGCGAAGTGCCGCTGATTGGCTTCTCCGGCAGCCCCTGGACGCTGGCGACCTACATGGTGGAAGGCGGCAGCAGCAAAGCCTTTACCCTGATTAAAAAGATGATGTATGCCGAGCCGCTGGCCCTGCACGCGCTGCTCGACAAGCTGGCGAAGAGCGTCACCCTCTATCTTAACGCGCAGATTAAAGCGGGCGCCCAGTCGGTGATGATTTTCGATACCTGGGGCGGCGTGCTTACCGGGCGCGATTATCAGCAATTCTCCTTGTATTACATGCACAAAATTGTCGATGGCCTGCTGCGTGAAAACGAAGGCCGCCGCGTGCCGGTAACCCTGTTTACCAAAGGGGGCGGACAGTGGCTGGAAGCCATGGCGGAAACCGGCTGCGACGCCCTGGGGCTCGACTGGACTACCGATATTGCCGATGCGCGCCGTCGCGTGGGCCACAAGGTGGCGCTGCAGGGCAATATGGATCCATCGATGCTTTATGCCCCTCCGGCCCGCATCGAAGAGGAAGTGGGGTCTATACTTTCTGCTTTCGGGCAGGGAGAAGGGCACGTCTTCAACCTCGGACACGGCATTCATCAGGATGTCCCGCCAGAACATGCTGGCGCGTTTGTGGAGGCGGTGCACCGGCTTTCTGCGCAATATCATCAGTAAGGAGTGGTTATGGATCTCGCGTCGTTACGCGCTCAGCAAATCGAACTTGCCTCATCGGTGATCCGCGAGGATCGACTGGATAACGATCCTCCGCAGTTTATTGGCGGTGCGGACGTGGGGTTTGAACAGGGCGGCGAAGTGACGCGCGCGGCGATGGTGCTCCTCACCTGGCCCGGGCTGGAGCTGGTGGAGTACAAGGTGGCGCGTATCGCCACCACCATGCCCTATATTCCGGGCTTTCTCTCCTTTCGCGAATATCCCGCGCTGCTGGCGGCGTGGGAGCAGCTCTCGCAAAAACCGGATCTGCTGTTTGTCGATGGACACGGGATTTCCCACCCGCGCCGTTTAGGGGTGGCCAGCCATTTTGGCCTGCTGGTGGATGTGCCTACCATCGGGGTGGCGAAAAAGCGCCTGTGCGGCAAATTTGAGCCCCTCTCCCCGGAGCCGGGGGCGCTGGCGCCGCTGATGGACAAAGGCGAGCAGCTGGCGTGGGTCTGGCGCAGCAAAGCGCGCTGCAATCCGCTGTTTGTGGCCACCGGCCATCGGGTCAGCACCGATACCGCCCTCGCATGGGTACAGCGCTGCATGAAAGGCTACCGCCTGCCGGAGCCTACCCGCTGGGCTGACGCCGTGGCCTCCGGGCGTCCGGCTTTTGTTCGTTGGCAGGAAATTCAGCCCTGATTCAGGTACACTGCTGCCAATTTCCGATTCGAGATCTCATCATGTTACAAAACCCGATTCATCTGCGCCTTGAGAAGCTGGAAAGCTGGCAGCACGTCACCTTTATGGCCTGCCTGTGCGAGCGCATGTATCCCAACTACGCGATGTTCTGTGAGCAGACTGAATTCGGTGAGGGGCAGATCTACCGCCGCATCCTCGACCTGGTGTGGGAAACCCTGACGGTGAAAGATGCGAAGATAAACTTCGATTCCCAGCTCGAGAAGTTTGAAGAGGCGATCCCGGCGGCAGATGACTACGATGTGTATGGCGTTTACCCGGCTATCGATGCCTGCGTGGCGCTCAGCGAACTTATCCACTCCCGCCTGAGCGGCGAAACCCTGGATCACGCAATCGAAGTCAGCAAAGCGTCAATCACCTCTGTCGCCATGCTGGAGATGACCCAGGCAGGTCGTGAAATGACCGATGAAGAGCTCAGAGCCAACCCGGCCGTTGAGCAGGAGTGGGACATTCAGTGGGAAATATTCCGCCTGCTGGCAGAGTGCGAAGAACGCGACATTGAGCTGATTAAAGGTCTGCGCGCAGACTTGCGTGAGGCGGGTGAGAGTAACATTGGTATAAAAATTAACCAGTGAGACAACAAAACGTGATTTAACGCCTGTTTTGTCATGCCTCGACTCTTCCCTTCTGCCCCCCGTCTGGTCTACATTTGGGGGGCGAAAAAAAGTGGCTATCGGTGCGTGTATGCAGGAGAGTGCTTTTTTGGCATTTTCGTCGCACTCGATGCTTAGCAAGCGATAAACACATTGTAAGGATAACTTATGAACAAGACTCAACTGATTGATGTAATTGCGGACAAGGCTGATCTGTCTAAGGTGCAGGCTAAAGCTGCTCTGGAATCCACCCTGGCTGCTATTACTGAGTCTCTGAAAGAAGGCGATGCTGTACAACTGGTAGGTTTCGGTACCTTCAAAGTGAACCACCGCGCTGAGCGTACTGGCCGCAACCCGCAGACCGGTAAAGAGATCAAAATCGCCGCTGCAAACGTGCCGGCTTTTGTCTCTGGCAAAGCACTGAAAGACGCTGTTAAGTAACACGCGTGGCAGTGAACAGTTTTAACGAAGGGGCGGTTTCGCCCCTTTTGTCTGTCTGGCGCAAAGCGCTGATGTTGGCAGGCGTGCTGTTGCTTTCTGCCTGCAGTTCCGACTCCTCTCTGCCGGCCTTCACCGCCAGCGGATATGTCGATAACCAGGGTGTAGTGCGCATCTGGCGCAAAGATGACGGCGGCGAAGTACATCTGCTCTCCGCGTTCAGCCCCTGGCATAGCGGCAGTACCACAACCAGCGAATACCGCTGGCAGGGCGATAATCTTGCCCTTATCGAACTCAATATCTACAGCGAAATGCCCGAACACGTACGGGTGCGTTTTGACGATCGCGGCGAGCTGAGCTTTATGCAGCATGAATCCGGTGGCCAGAAGCAGCAGCTCTCCAGCGACCAGATTGCGCTCTATCGCTATCGTGCGGACAAGATCCGCCAGACCAGCGATGTGCTGCGTCAGGGGCACGTGGTGCTGCGCCAGGGGCGCTGGCACAATAATGGCACAGTGACCACCTGCGAAGGGCAAACCGTTAAGCCGGAGCTCGACCGTCGGGCGACGGAGCACGTAGCGCGTCGTCAGAGCCATTCATCAATGGATGTAAGCGTGGCCTGGCTGGAGGCGCCGGAAGGCTCTCAGCTGCTGCTGGTGGCGAATGAAGATTTCTGCACCTGGCAGCCGACGGAAAAGGGATTTTGAGGGGACTCTCTCCCGGTGGGGAGAGAGTCAGGGAAGATTACTCGCCTTTCTCACGCGCAATCGCACGATAGCCAATATCGTTGCGGCTGAAACTGCCGTTCCAGTGAATATCTGCCATCAGCGCATAGGCACGCTGCTGCGCCTCGGCAACCGTATTGCCCAGCGCCGTCGCGCACAGCACGCGCCCGCCGTTGGTCAGTACCCGGTCGTCATCTGCAAGCTTTGTACCGGCATGGAACACCTTAGCGGCCTCCACCTCTTCCAGCGGCAGGCCGTGGATCTCATCGCCGTTGTGATAACTGCCCGGATAGCCACCCGCCGCAATCACCACGCCAAGCGAGGCGCGCTCGTCCCACTCTGAGGTCTTCTCATCCAGTTTGCCTTCGCAGGCGGCAAGGCACAGATCCACCAGATCGGATTTCATGCGCAGCATGATCGGCTGGGTTTCCGGATCGCCAAAGCGGCAGTTGAATTCGATAACCTTCGGATTGCCCGCTTTGTCGATCATCAGCCCGGCGTACAGGAAGCCGGTGTAGGTATTGCCCTCTGCCGCCATCCCTTTCACGGTAGGCCAGATGATGCGTTCCATGGTGCGCTGATGCACTTCATCGGTAACCACCGGGGCAGGGGAGTAGGCGCCCATTCCACCGGTATTCGGGCCGGTATCGCCGTCGCCGACGCGCTTATGATCCTGGCTGGTGGCCATCGGCAGCACGTGCTCGCCGTCCACCATCACGATAAAGCTGGCCTCTTCGCCATCGAGGAACTCTTCGATAACGATACGGTGACCGGCGTCGCCAAAGGCGTTGCCCGCCAGCATATCCTGAACCGCCGCTTCGGCTTCTTCGAGGGTCATCGCCACGATCACCCCTTTACCTGCCGCCAGACCGTCCGCCTTAATAACAATAGGCGCGCCTTTTTCACGCAGGTAAGCAAGAGCAGGCTCGACGTCGGTAAAGTTCTGGTACTCCGCCGTCGGGATGTTATGCCGGGCCAGGAAATCTTTAGTGAAGGCCTTAGAGCCCTCCAGCTGGGCGGCACCCTCGGTAGGGCCAAAGATCTTCAGACCCGCCGCGCGGAATGCATCCACCACGCCGATAACCAGCGGCGCTTCCGGGCCAACAATAGTCAGATCGATCTTCTCGCTCTGGGCAAAGTTCAGCAGCGCCGGGATATCGGTTACGCCGATAGCCACGTTCTGCAGAGTGGGTTCCAGCGCGGTACCGGCATTACCCGGTGCCACGAAGACGGTTTCTACCTGCGCAGACTGCGCCGCTTTCCACGCCAGGGCATGTTCGCGCCCGCCGTTACCAATCACTAATACTTTCATTGTCTGCTCCGGGGATTAATGGCGGAAGTGACGCATGTCGGTGAAGATCATCGCGATGCCGTGCTCATCGGCAGCGGCGATCACTTCGTCATCGCGAATAGAGCCACCCGGCTGAATCACGCAGGTGATACCTACCGCAGCGGCGGCGTCGATGCCGTCGCGGAACGGGAAGAAGGCGTCAGATGCCATGGCGGAGCCTTTCACTTCCAGCCCTTCGTCACCGGCTTTAATACCCGCGATTTTCGCAGAGTAGACGCGGCTCATCTGGCCTGCGCCTATCCCAATAGTCATGTTCTCTTTGGCATAGACAATGGCGTTGGACTTCACGAACTTCGCCACCTTCCAGCAGAAGAGCGCGTCACGCAACTCTTGTTCGGTGGGCTGGCGCTTGCTGACAACGCGCAGGTCTTTTTCACTCACCATGCCCAGGTCGCGATCCTGTACCAGCAGGCCGCCGTTAACGCGCTTGAAGTCGAGGGCCGGTACGCGCTCCGCCCACTGGCCGCAGACCAGCACGCGCACGTTCTGTTTAGCCGCGGTGATTTGCAGGGCTTCTTCAGTGGCAGAGGGGGCGATGATCACTTCTACAAACTGGCGGGAGATAATGGCCTGGGCGGTTTCGGCATCCAACTCGCGGTTGAACGCGATAATGCCGCCGAACGCGGAGGTCGGGTCGGTTTTATACGCACGATCGTAGGCATCCAGAATAGAGGTGCTGACCGCCACGCCGCACGGGTTTGCGTGCTTAACGATCACGCAGGCCGGCTCGCTGAACTCTTTCACGCACTCCAGCGCCGCGTCGGTATCGGCAATGTTGTTATAGGAGAGCGCTTTGCCCTGCACCTGGCGGGCTGTGGCAACCGAGGCTTCTTTTACCTCTTCTTCTATATAGAAGGCAGCCTGCTGGTGGCTGTTCTCGCCGTAGCGCATATCCTGCTTCTTAATGAAGTTCAGGTTCAGGGTGCGGGAGAAGCGGCCTGAAGGCTCGGTGCCTTCGCCGTGATAGGCCGGTACTAGGCTGCCGAAGTAGTTGGCAATCATACTGTCGTAGGTAGCGGTATGTTCGAAGGCTTTAATCGCCAGGTCGAAACGGGTCTCGAGGTTCAGGGAGCCGTCGTTAGCATCCATCTCTTTAATAATGGCGTCGTAGTCGCTGCTCTTTACCACGATGGCCACATCTTTATGGTTCTTGGCGGCAGAGCGCACCATGGTCGGGCCGCCGATATCGATATTCTCAACCGCGTCCTCCAGCGAGCAGCCTTCGCGGGCTACGGTCTGGGCGAACGGATAGAGGTTAACAACGACCATATCGATTGGCGCGATGCCGTGCTGCTCCATAATGCCGTCATCCTGGCCGCGACGACCCAGGATACCGCCGTGTACTTTCGGGTGCAGGGTTTTGACGCGTCCATCCATCATTTCCGGAAAACCGGTGTAGTCGGAGACTTCGGTAACCGGTAAGCCTTTATCTGCTAACAGGCGAGCGGTACCGCCGGTGGACAGCAGCTCTACACCACGTGCAGAAAGCGCCTGAGCGAATTCGACGATACCGGCCTTATCAGAAACACTGAGCAGAGCGCGGCGGACTGGACGACGTTGTTGCATGGTAAATCCCCTGGATTTCACGATTACAGAGAGCGTTAGGTAAATTTTCCGCGAAAAAACTTAACTAACACGCCATGCGGGGCACTTTATTTAGCGCGAGCATTTTAACGAAAACGTTTGCGCAACGCTCGCGAATTTTCACTTTTTGATCGCATTGTGGATAAGTCTGTGTGTAATCAGGTATAAGGCGGGGTTTTGCTGGGGAATGCAGCAGTCAGTCATTTTTCTG